>NZ_JBHSGT010000037.1:0-81224 GCF_042654605.1 Enterococcus eurekensis | reverse complement strand
AAGGGCAACTGGATATGGTGTCATAAACAGACCTTATAATTTTTGTCTAGAAAAGTGTTGCCATTCCAACGTCAACTATCCTAACACATAGGGATATTCATGAGGTTTATAAAGTCCTCTAAGTATATCTGCTATATTCCAAATCATATTTGCTTTTTGTTGTACATTTATTCCTGTTTGCTTATATCTATTTCTTTCATTCATATATAAATAACCTCCTATATTATTAACTCTATTTTATCAAAACTATTGTCTTTTAGGTATTTATCTTGGGAAATAAAATTAAATAAGTAAATATTTTGTAAGTTTTTATTCTAAAAATTTCCTAGCATGTTAATTTGTATCTAAATAATTAGATTCTATCTCTTTGATTACAGCCTCTTTAAGGTTTGTTTTAGTAACTTTTAAATTACCTTCTACACCAAGCCTTACAATTTTAGGAAAACCCTCTTCCTGCTCCATTCTTGAAATAATGCTTGAATAATCACCCTTATCTTGTGTTTAATGGGGCATTGGTCCTACGAAAATTAGTCTTACTGAATAATCATGTTGAAATCTATTGAAATTATAAGTCTTAAACTCATTATATCCTTTTACTATTTTTACTCTATTAACATCTATACTTAAGTCTTTAAATATTTGATAGACAATATTATCTTTAATACTCAAATCTCCTAATATATAAATATCACCATTAGGCTGGAAATTATCTATCTCTGGAGTTAATTCCTCAAGCCCTATTGATTTTAGATAAGCTCTCAACTCACTAATGGATCTAGCACTAATAATCCTTTTCATTACTATTTTTGTTGCATCAGAAGCAATATCGATTTTCAACTCATTATCCAGAAGCATTATATACCTCCTTCAAATATGTTCAATCTTTCTTTTGCTATTTCTTCAGCTCTTTTCTTAATGGCTTTAAATTCCGAATTTAATAGGACAAAATTCTCTCCAATCTCAATTTGTTTCTCCATACTAATTTTGGGAATTTTAACTTTTTCAAGATCCCTTATACTAATTGTTTTCATGGTAGAGCCCTTAGCATATTTTTCTATTTCTTTTAAACCTATTCTACTTTGCAAATAGGCTGTCAAAAAATCTTTATTGATTTTATCTTCATTAATTTCTAAAAAGAATAAATTCCCATTGGCTAGCACTTTTGTTTTAAGCTTATCAACTGAACCTATTTTAAAAGGTGATAATCTAGAAATTATGATAGAATTATCCTTTAATAAATATCTTTCATAAGTTTCATCTAAATCTTTTAAATATGGTAAGTTTTCATCTAATATGCCATCTTGAAAGTTTTGCAGCATCAAGTATTGATAATTTGTTGGCTGAACTGATGTCATCTCATCTAAGTCTTTCTTGCTAATAGTGTGACCCCTATTAATGGATTTAACTACATCTTTTAATTCTATACTTTCCTCAAAAGGAAATTCTGGCATTGTATATCTTAATGGATCAAGGGTAAAATCCTCTTCTTCTAATTTCTTATCTTCCACGGTCTTGCTAATATTAGAATCCTCTCCTAATGCACTTATAATTTTCTCAATATGTTTCTTTTCCATTGTATGCCTATATTTACTATCTGAATAAAGATTTGTTGCATCAACAAATCTTATACTTTCATTATTATGACTAAATACAACTAGGTATATAGGAACAGCTGTATAGGCTAATAAGTTGCTAGGCAATGCTATAACTGCTTCAACCTTTCCTTCATCAATCAATATTTTTCTTACATCTTGATGAATATCACTATAAAGAGGATTTCCATTTACAAGCATTACAAACTTCTCATATCCCGTATTTTCAATAATATCTAGGGCAAAAACCCAAGATGAATCAATAGATTTAATATGGTTTTTGTAAGTTGACTTATCAAATTTTAATTTTAAAACATCTTCTAATTTTTTCCCTGACATTTTCAAATTCATAGGCATATTCATAAAAACTTTATTAGCATTAAATTTTTTTAAATCATAGGTAAAGACATCCTTATGCATCATCTTTTCTACTGACAAATCAAATAGGTCAAGTAAAATGCATGATAGCATATAATTCTCTGGATTGATTTCAATCCCGGAAATATTAGATATTTTAGATGCTTCTAGCAATGTTGTCCCAACTCCTGAGCCCACATCTAATAATCTATCTTCTTTCTCTAAGTTTAAAAGCTCTAAGGATAAATCAATAATTGACTTTACTGTAGTATTTTCTCCTTCTCCTCTTCTACCAGTAAACTCAGAAAGTTCTGCAATAATTTCAATGATTTCATCCAATGTGAAATCTTTAAGATTATCAAATCCTTTTCTATAATTATTATCCCCTTCATAAATAGCTCTTAAATTATATTTAATATTTTCATCTTCAAATTTTTCTAGGATTTGATCAAAAGAGTGGGTTTCTAACTTTCTACTTAAATAATAATTAATTACAAATTCAAAAATATAATTTCCTGCACTTGCTTTTTCTCTTAGAATATTTATTACTTCATTAACATTTTCATTTCCCATACAATTCCCTCCTAAATTTAGTTAAATAGAATAAACTTTTTGATTATGGTTTAACTATACCATAATACGAAATGGTTGTCAATGGTTTACTTAAACCATTTCTGTTTTGTCTTTTATAGATAAGTAAATATAATTCTATTTACTAGTATGTCAATATTTATTTTAAACCTGTTACGGTATATCTCCGTATCAGTTTATATCCACTTTTGAAAGAAAAGTTTTTTGCTTCCACCCCTAATATCAATCTAACTCTATCAATCTAACTAATCTCTATATAGTTAGGTTGTCTTTTTAACAAGTCTAGACTTTTCCTTTTTGCCATTCTAGAATTATCAAAACCACCATTCTTGACTTGTCCTTTTAACAAGTCTGAAAGTATAAATACAAAAATCAGCAAGTATTTTAATCCTTGCTGATTTTTAACTTTCCTTATTTTCTTGTGTCTCCACACTCTAGGTTAACAACTACTGAAACATCGAAATGCTTTTTTAGCACTTTTTTCTTGAAATTGTGCTCATCTTCAATAAATATGAAATGATCATGAAACTGCTTGAATCTCAGAATTTCTACATAGTTTGTCTTTGTATCAACGCTATGCACTCCACATGGTGTGTTTGTGGGAATAAATCGACTGGTTGAACAACTTTTGCAATGTAACCATTTTCTTTAAAGGCAATTAAGTCACGAGCCATAGTGGCAGGATTACATGAAATATAAACAACTTTTTCTGGTTTCATTTCACAAGTTGCTTCAATAAATGACGCATCTAAACCTTTACGTGGCGGATCAACAAACACAACATCCGCCGCAATTTCAGCTTTTTCCCATTGTTTCATTGTTTTTTCTGCTTTACCAACTAGGTAAGTGGCATTTTCAATCCCGTTAATTGCCGCATTTTTATTCGCATCTTCGACGGCTTCTTCAACGACTTCCATCCCATAGACATGACGAACTTGTTTGGCAATACTTAAACCAATCGTACCAATTCCAGCATACGCATCAATAACGACATCTGTTGGTTTTAGTTCCGCTAACTCGAAGGCTTTTTTGTATAACTCCTCTGCTTGTAACGTATTCACTTGGTAGAATGATTTTGATGAAATATGATACGTATTTCCTAGTAATTGGTCTTCAATATAGCTTTGACCAAATAAGACTTTTTCATTTTCACCTAAAATGACATTTGTTTTTTCTTCATTAATGTTTTGAATAACTGAAACAACTTCCGGAATTTCTTCTTTAATAATTTCAGCAATTTCACGGCCTTTGAAGAATTTCGCACGTCTTGTAACTAAAACAACCATCATTTGATGGCTATAATGGCCACGGCGAATAATGATATGACGTAAAAAGCCTTCATTAAATTCTTCGTTATAAGCTGTAATATTAAAGCGTTCTAAAATTTCACGAATTTTTACGATTGCAGAATCAATTGCTGGATCTTGAATGTAAAAATCAGTAATTGGGATAATATCGTGGCTGTTCTTACGATAAAAACCAGTAACTAATTTACCTTGCATTTTACGAACAGGGATTTGTGCTTTGTTACGATATTCAATTGGTGATTCCATGCCAACTGTCGGTAACACTTCCACTTCCGGCATCTTAGCGATTTTAGTCATTACTTTTGCAACTTGCTCTTGTTTAAAGGTTAATTGCTTTGCATAAGCTAAGTGGCTTAACGGAGCGATACCTGTACGTAGTAAATCATCATTTAAAACTTCTTCACGATCTGGACTTGTTGTTAAACGTTCAGTAACACGAGCATAGCCAAATTTACTACCAGCTTTAATGATTTTCACTTTTACTTCTTCACCAGGCAGTGCATTTTCGATAAACAAAGGATAGTTATCGACTTTAGCAACACCTAATCCTTCATGCGACAAATCGATAATTGTTACATCTAATTCTTGGTTTTTTTTTAAATTCTTGGGGTTCATTTGTTTTCTCCTTTATTTGCATATTCACTCTATTCTAGTGAATTTCATTGAAAAAGGCAACAAGAAAGGAAATGTGGTTGAAAACAAAATGTTTTTCCACATTTCCTTAACTTTATTATTCTTTATTCTGCTTGTTCACTTTGTTCAAGTTTTTCAACTTCTTCTAAAAAGTCTTTACTTACTTCGTCGTATTCACCAATGACAGCATCATCTCGAATATCATCAATATTTGCATAAAATTCAATATGATTTTTTAAGTTCGTAAAAGTCATCGGCGCATCGCCACCATACTCACCATCTAGATTAATCATCAGACGTTTTTCAGGGTTTGGAATATTAACTTCCAATTTTGATGTCTTCGTGTAAATCAAACGTTTGTCGTTTACGTGTTTCCCTCCACTTAACATAAGGCGGATTAAATGAATAATCTCAAAGACATTGGCTGTTTTAACGATAATCAACGAAAATTTACCATCATCTAATTTCGCATCTGGAACAATTTGTTCAAAACCGCCCACAGAATTGGTTAATCCTAAGAAAAACATCGAGGCATTGCCTTCATAAACACCCTCATCATATTTCAAATGCATTTTAATTGGCTTGATTTGCGGCAATAATTCTGCCCCTTTGGCTAAATAAGCTAAATAACCAAAAATACTTTTTAATTCAGATGGGACTTCATAAGTTAATTCAGTTAAATGACCACCAGCAGCAATGTTGATAAAATACATTTCTGCTGCTTTACCGATGTCCATTTTCACCGTTTGATTTTTTAAAATCACTTCTGCTGCTGCACGAATGTTATCACGTGGCACCTTTAAAGCCCGTGCATAATCATTCGTGGTTCCTCCTGGAATAATCGCCATTTTAGGACGATTTTCCAATGGAGCAATTCCGTTTACAACTTCATTAATTGTGCCATCACCACCAGCTGCAACGACTAAGTCAAAGCCCGCCTCCGCTGCTCGTCGGGCTTCCTTTTTCGCAGACTCTGGTTCAGCTGTCGTTGCATAAGCACTTGCCTCAAAACCAGCTTGTTCCAATACGTCTAAAATATCAGGTAAGTTTTTTTTCATTAACTCTTTCCCTGACGTAGGATTATAAATTACCCGAGCTCTTTTCATGATACACCTCTTAACGTTTTGATAGTTCTTCTTGTAATAATTTATTAACAATACCTGGATTAGCTTTACCGCGAGTTGCTTTCATAATTTGACCAACTAAGAAACCAACTGCACGATCTTTTCCGTTTTTGAAGTCATCAATTGATTGTTGATTGTTATCTAAAATCTCATTAATTATTGGTAATAATTGACTTGGATCGGATAGTTGAATTAGGCCCTTTTCTTCAACGACTTTCTTCGCATCCCCACCATTTAAAATTAATTCACGGAATACTTTTTTAGCAATTTTCGAACTGATTGTACCATCAGCAATTAAAGAAATCATGCCTGCTAAGTTTTCAGGTGTTAATTTTGTATCGTGTAACTCTAATTTTTCACTATTTAAGTAAGCTGAAACTTCACCCATTAACCAGTTGGATGCTTGTTTGGCATCCGCGCCTGCAGCAATTGTTGCATCAAAGAAATCAGACATTTCTTTTGTTAAGGTTAAGACCATTGCATCGTATTCTGGCAATTCAAAATCAGCAATATAACGCGCACGACGCGCTAATGGCATTTCTGGTAACGATTGACGAACTTTTTCAACCCATTCATCACTAATTTTAAAGTGAGGAACGTCTGGTTCTGGGAAGAAACGGTAATCAGCAGAGCCTTCTTTTACACGCATTAAGCTTGTTGTGTTCGTTGCTTCTTCAAAACGGCGTGTTTCTTGTTGGATTTCGCCACCTGATAATAAAACTTTTGCTTGGCGTTTTTCTTCATAAATCAAGCCACGGCGAACAAAGTTTAATGAGTTCAAGTTCTTGATTTCTGCTTTTGTACCAAATTCCTCTTGCCCGTACGGACGTAGAGAAATGTTCGCATCACAACGCATTGAACCTTCTTCCATTTTCACATCAGAAACACCTGTGTATTGGATGATTGAACGTAACGCTTCAATAAAAGCGTATGCTTCTTCAGGTGAGCGCATGTCAGCTTCTGAAACAATTTCAATTAATGGTGTTCCTTGACGGTTTAAGTCCACATGTGAATAGCCGTCTTTTCCATGCATGTTTTTGCCGGCATCTTCTTCTAAATGAACACGGTTAATTCGAATAACTTTCTTTTGACCTTCAACTTCAATTTCAATCCAACCATCGTGACCAATTGGTTTATCGTCTTGTGAAATTTGGTATGCTTTTGGGTTATCTGGATAGAAATAGTTTTTACGGTCAAAATAAGTATCTTGTGAAATTTGACAGTTTAAAGCTAACGCTGCTTTCATTCCAAATTCCAATGCTTGTTTATTCATAACTGGTAAAACACCAGGATAGCCCCAGTCAATTACGTGTGTATTGGTATTTGGTTCTGCACCAAAATGGGCAGGTGCTGGTGAGAAAATTTTAGAGTTTGTTTTTAATTCTACGTGGACCTCTAGCCCAATGACAGTTTCGAAGTTCATTATTTACCTCCTCCTAAAATCACTGGTTTTTTCGTATGGAAATCAGTGGCTTGTTCAAAAGCGTAAGCCGCTTGATACATTGTTTGCTCGTCAAAATGTTTACCAATAATTTGTAACCCAACTGGTAACCCTTCTGAGAATCCAGCCGGAATTGACATTCCTGGTAAGCCCGCTAAGTTAACCGGAATTGTTAATAAATCACTTAGATACATTGCTAATGGATTTGCAATATTTTCTCCAAGACCATAAGCGACGTTTGGTGCTGTTGGGCCAATGATTAAATCATAATCATTGAAAACATTATCAAAGTCTTGTTTAATCAATGTCCGAACTTGGCCTGCTTTTTTAAAGTGAGCATCGTAAAAACCTGAGCTTAATGAGAAACTACCTAACATAATACGGCGTTTAACTTCCATACCAAACCCTTCACTACGTGAGTTCACATAAACATCTTCTAATGTATCGATGTTTTCCGAACGGTAACCGTAACGAATACCATCAAAACGTTGCAAGTTTGAACTTGCTTCAGATGATGCAATAATGTAGTAAGCTGATACACCGTATTTTGAATGCGGTAAGCTAACTTCTTCAACTGTTGCCCCTAATTTACGATAAGTATCTGCCGCTTTTAGAATTGCTTCCTTAATTTCAGGTTGAATCCCTTCACCTAAATATTCTTTTGGCAACGCAATTTTCATTCCTTTAACATCACCAGTTAGTTTTGCTGTGAAATCTGGAACCAAACGACCAGAAGAAGTGCCATCTTGTGCATCAAACCCACTGATGGCATTTAATGTGTAAGCATTGTCTTCAACATTACGAGTCAATGGACCAATTTGGTCTAATGAAGACGAAAAGGCAATTAATCCGTAACGAGAAACGCGACCGTAAGTCGGTTTCATTCCAACTATCCCGTTGAAGGCTGCCGGTTGACGGATTGAACCACCCGTATCTGTTCCTAATGAAACAGGAATTTGACCTGCAGCAACAGCCGCAGCTGAACCACCTGATGATCCCCCAGGAACTTTTGTATGATCCCAAGCGTTTTTAGTCGTTTTGAAATATGACGTTTCAGAACTTCCACCCATCGCAAATTCATCCATGTTTAATTTTCCAACTGGAATCATATCTGATTGATAAATTTTATCCATAACTGTTGCATCATAGATTGGCTCAAAATTATAAAGCATTTTTGATGCAGCCGTTGTTCTTAAGTCTTTCGTTACAATGTTATCTTTAATCCCAATTGGAATCCCTGCTAAAATATTGTTATCTGTAATTCCTTTTAAATCGATTGCTTTAGCTAAATCAAGTGCTTTTTCTTCATTTAACGTAATGAAAGAATCAACTTTTGGTTCCGTTTCTTTAATTCGGTCAAAGGTCGCATGCGTTAAATCTGTTGCTGTAATTTCTCTTGAAGCAAGCAAGTTATGCAACTCAACTAGACTTTTATCATATAAATTTGCCATTACGCGCCAGCCTCCCCATTATCCATAATCGCTGGAACTTTAATAAAACCGTCTTCTGACTCTGGAACATTTTTCATCAATTCATCACGATTCCAACCTTCAGTAGCATTATCTTCGCGCATCACGTTAATCACATCAACGACATTGGATGTAAAGGGAACGCCTTCGGTATCCACCTCATCTAATAATTCAACCATATCGATAATTTTTCCTAGTTGAACGGTAAAATCTTTTAACTCATCGTCATTAAAAGACAACTTTGCTAAGTTAGCAACGTGTTTGACTTCTTTTTCACTAATTGCCAATATTATCCCCCTCTTATCCATTCATGCAACTTTGCATTTTCTTTTCACTGTATTGTATCATTTTATCACTCTTGTTGAAATGAAATTCCACTTTTTTCATTGGAATCGCTATTTAAAACATTTGAAAGCGTTATATCCAACATTTTATCAATCAAATTGATAAGAGATAATTTCTTTTTCTCCGGCTTTTCTTCCCACATAGGCTTGCGGTGTCGCCACTGCTTGAATTTGGATTTCAACGGATCCTTGAATTTCTTCAAACAACGATTCAATTTGTTTGCCGACAAATTGGGTCAAACTATCAATTTCTGTTTGACTAAAATATTTAGAATCCAGATTGATAACTAGTGACTCAACTTCTTTATCGAGATAATGCGCTTTACCAGTCACACCGACTACTTGTGGAAAGGCTTTTTGCAAACTCGATTTAAATGTTTGAAAGACTTTTGCCAAACCTTGTTCCGTCGCCAGGTTTGATTGGCCGCTTAAAACCGGTAAGGTAATATATGCTTCTTCCACCTCGTCAAAAAGATCCACGGCCTTTTCCCCGTCTTTGCTAACGGCTGAATAAATATAATGGCCTCCATTAATATCCGTACTCTTGGCTTGTTCAAAGATTCCAATGACAATTGGTACTTTTTCTAGGCTGGGCATTTTACGGACTCGACTCAAGACTCCGTTGACTGTTTTCCGAACTTGTTTCATAAATACTTCTTGTGATATCGGTGTCGTTGAATTCGCCTCTTCATCGTAACGCGTAAAAGATAATCCTAGACTTAAGCCACTTAATGATTCTCCATCTTCTTTAAAAAAATCGTATTCAATCGCTTGTTGAAAAACAAGGGGTATTTCTTTATTTTCAGCATTTAAGCCTTCTGGATTTTCTTTGGATTCTCTTCCTAACCATTTCAAGACCGTTTCTTCATTTAAGACGCTACCTTCATGGAAGTAATAAACATCTGTTGGAAAAGTAGCTTTAGAAAGTTTCAACAAGCCCGCTTCAAAGTTTTTTTGATTATATCCTACTGAGGTACCACCAGCAGTCAAACCACGAATCGAACTCGTTTGATACGACCCCTCCGTCAAAACACCTTGATAAACACCATGATCGACTCGGCCAGTTGTAACGGTTTGGTTTGCTGCTTGTTCATCTCGAATCGGTTTGATTTCTTTTTCTAAACTACCGCAACTAGCTAACAAAAAGAAACTAGTTGCAAGTACTAGTAAGTGTCCTTGTTTTTTCATTGACTACTCTCCATCTTTTTCTTCGACGTTTGCGACGAACTCTTCCTCAGTCCAGACCTCTATTCCTAGACTTTGGGCTTTGGTCAGTTTACTACCTGCCTCTTCACCTGCAATCACCAAATCCGTTTTTTTCGAAACGCTACCTGTGACTTTCCCACCTTGATTTTCAATCAATGCTTTTGCATCTTCACGATTAAAATGCGAAAGTTTTCCAGTTAGGACGACTGTTTTATCTTTAAAAATAGACGTCACTTCTGCCAATTCTGCGGTTGTTTTTCCAAGATAAGCCAAATTCACGCCGGCAGCTTGAAATTCAAGTAACAACTCTTTGACTTCCTTATGTTCAAAATAATTAACGACACTGTCTGCGATAGTTTCCCCAATTGAAAAAATACTCGAAATCTCTTCTTTCTGGGCTAAACTAAGCGTTGGAATATCACCAAAATGTTCCATTAAAATTTTAGCCGCTTTGGCACCAACATGACGAATACCTAAACCAAAGAGTAATCGCTCGGCTGAATTGCCTTTACTTCCTTCAATCGCTGTTAAGAAATTGTTGGCCGATTTTTCTTTAATTTTATCCAAACTTAAAAAATCTGCTTCCGTTAACAAATATAAATCAGCAACATCTTTCACTAATTCTTTATCATATAATTGTGCAAGAACTTTTGGTCCAAGCCCCTCAATGTTCATCGCATTACGTGAAACGAAGTGATTCAATCCTTCTTTCATTTGTGCCGGACACTTAGGATTAATACAACGTAGGGCAACTTCTTCTTCTAAATGAACCAATTCACTCGCACAGACTGGACAATGAGTTGGGATTGGATAAGGCACACTGTCTTTTGAACGCTTGTCAACTAGCACATAAGCGACTTCAGGAATAATGTCGCCGGCTTTATAGATAACTACTTGATCATTTAAGCGAATATCTTTTAATTCAATAAAATCACGATTATGTAAACTCGCACGGCTAACAGTTGTTCCTGCAACTTTAACCGGAGTCATTACTGCTGTTGGTGTCACAACCCCTGTTCGGCCAATCGTCCACTCAATGTCTTCAACGGTCGTTTCAACTTCTTCAGGTGGAAATTTATAAGCGATTGCCCAACGTGGAGCTCTCACAGTAAAACCTAACTCGTCTTGTTGCACAAACTCGTTAACTTTAATAACCACGCCATCAATCTCATAAGGTAAATCACTACGTTTTTGCTGGAATTCTTGAATATAATCCCATACTTCCTCAATATTTTGACATAAACGATATTCAGGGTTGATTTTAAATCCTAATTCTTCTAATTCGCCTAGGGCATCGATTTGATTGGTTACATGTAACATTCCTGCATCCGCCACGGTATATAAAAAACTGCTTAGGTTTCGCTTAGCCGTGATACTCGAATCGAGTTGACGAACACTACCGGCAGCTGCGTTACGAGGATTAGCGAAGACATCTTGTCCTGCTTCTTCTCGTTCTTGATTTAATTTAAGAAAAGACTGCTTTGGCATATAACATTCACCACGAACTTCCATTGAGTATGGCTGTTTTAACTGTAAAGGAATTGAGCGAATTGTTTTAAGATTTTCAGTAATATTTTCACCGATTGTCCCATCCCCACGTGTAGCGCCGCGGACAAATTTACCTTCTTCATAGCGTAGAGAAATCGACAAACCGTCAATTTTCAACTCACACGTATAAGAAACGGCGTGCCCCAATGCTCTTTCAACTCGTTGATTAAAAGCTGCTAAATCAGCTTGATTAAAGGCATCATTCAAACTAAATAATTGAATTTCATGATTGACCTTTTCAAATCCAGGTGAAATAATGCCCCCCACACGTTGGGTTGGAGAGTCCGCCGCAATCAACATCGGATATTTTGCTTCTAATTCGGTTAATTCTGCATATAGACGATCGTAAACGAAATCTTCGACAGTTGGTTTATCTTGTACATAATACTCATGAGCGTAACGATTAAGCTCTTCGATTAATTCCTTCATTCTTTGTTGTGGTTCCATAGTAATCGCCTCCTACATTTATTCTTTTTATTCGATTTTTTCAATGGGTGCAAAAGCTGCTAAGAGTCGTTTCACACCTTGTTGTGGAAAAGCAATAAATAATTCTGTATCCTGACCACTACTAATCAGCTTAACGACGGTTCCTTGGCCCCATTTTTTATGATTAACTTTATCTCCGATTGACCAATCACTTGCGTGCGCACCAGTCATTTGCTTATTAGAAACAGCTGCTCTTGTCGGTTGATGATAGACCGGCTTCATGACTTGTGGGCTAACATAACCTTGATTTGTTGCTGCCGGACGATTTGATGTTTCTTCTAATAACGTTTGGTTAATTTCACTAATAAAGCGTGATGGTCGATTGTATTGGCTACGACCATACAACATCCTAGAAAAAGCATTCGTAATATAGAGCTTTTCTTCTGCTCGAGTAATACCAACATAGGCTAAACGGCGTTCTTCCTCGACATCTTTATCTTCCGTTAATGAACGAGAAGATGGAAAAACATTTTCTTCCATCCCAACTAAGAAGACAACAGGAAACTCTAAACCTTTGGCTGCATGTAAGGTCATCAATGTGACTTGCGAACTTTCTTCTTCATACGAATCCACATCCGATAGTAAGGCTAAATCATTTAAAAAGATAATTAAACGTTCTTCGGGAGACGTTTCCCCTTCCTCATTTTCAACTTCTAATCTATATTGTTTATCAAATTCTTGGGTAACAGTTAAAAACTCTTCTAAGTTTTCAATTCGTGCTTGTGCTTCCAAAGTATTTTGAATGCGTAATTCATTCAAATAACCGCTTTTTTCAAGTACTTGCTCAGTCAACTCCGTCACCGACAAATATGGAATCATTTGAGTAAAGTCGAGCATCATTTGACCGAATGCTTTTAATTCTGAACCCGCTTTACCAGAGATATTGGCTAAATCAGCATTTTGCGCCGTTTCAAGTAACGACCAATCGTGCATATTGGCAAATTGATGCAATTTATTTAATGAAGTTGGTCCGACACCACGTTTTGGTACATTGATAATTCTTTCCAAACTAATGGAATCACTTGGATTGGCAATCGCATTTAAATAGGCAAGTAAATCTTTAATCTCTTTACGATCGTAGAATTTATGTCCACCAACCATTTTGTAGGGGATATTTGCTTTTAAGAGCACATCCTCAATCGCACGAGATTGAGCATTGGTACGATACAAGACAGCAAAATCACTATACTTACGGTTTTCTTCTCGGATTCCTTCCCCAATCTGATTGACAATAAATTGACCTTCTTCTCGTTCACTTTGCCCACGATAGTAAGTAATTGCTTTGCCTTCAGGATTTTGTGTCCAAAGTTTTTTCTCATGACGATTACGATTGTTTTTAATCACCTGGTTGGCTGCTTCAAGAATCGTTTGTGTTGAACGATAATTTTGTTCAAGCAAAATGACTTTAGCATTGGGATAATCCTTTTCAAAGTCTAAAATATTTTGCATATCTGCGCCACGCCAGCCATAAATACTCTGGTCAGCGTCTCCGACAACACAAAGGTTCTTAAAACGCGCTGCTAATAAATTAACGAGTGTGTATTGCGCATGGTTGGTATCTTGGTATTCATCAACGTGAATATATTGAAACTTATTCTGATAAAACGCTAAAACTTCGGGTGCGCCTTGAAACAAACGAATCGTATTCATAATTAAATCATCAAAATCCATACATTGGTTTCGTTGCAATTCTTTTTGGTAACGAGTATAACATTTGGCTACAATTTTTTGATAGTAATCGCCTTCTAAAGCCTCGTATTTTTTGGGCGTCAATATTTCATTTTTTGCATTCGAAATGGTTGCTAAAATACCGCGAGCATCGTATTTTTTAGGGTCTAAATTCAATTCTTTAATGATACGTTTCATCACAGATAGCTGCTCGCTTGAATCTAAGATGGTAAAATTTTGCGAATAACCAATTTTATCAATGTCTCTGCGTAAAATACGGACACACATTGAGTGAAAGGTCGAAACCCAAACATCTTCCCCTTGTGAACCTAATAATTGAGTTACCCGTTCTTTCATTTCTTTAGCTGCTTTATTCGTAAAAGTAATCGCTAAAATATTCCAAGGATTAATCATTTTTTCTTCAATCAAATAGGCAATCCGATGTGTTAAGACTCGGGTCTTGCCACTTCCGGCTCCAGCCATTAATAAAAGCGGCCCTTGTGTTAATTGAACAGCTTCTTGTTGTCGTTCATTCATTCCTTTTAATAGCGCATGCTTGGATGACATAAAATTCAACATCCTTTCTTTTTTTCATCTCTTCAATTATAGCATCTACTGATTTTTCATCAAAGGGAACAACCGGAAAAAAAGAATTTCTTTTTACTTTTTTGGTTGATTTTGATTGATTTTGACTGATTATGATTGAATATGAAAATAAAATATGCTATATTTAACTGGAGGAGTGATGAAAATGCTTACAGATGAGCGTTATCAATTTATTTTGAATTATTTAGAAGAACATAATACCATAACAATTCATGAAATCGGTCGTTCAATTGGTTCGTCTGAATCGACCATTCGAAGAGATCTTCAAACTTTAGAAGATCGTGGTTTATTAATTAGAGTTCATGGCGGTGCCAAAAAAAAGCAACCTTTAAGTTACGAACCTTCTATGATCGAAAAAAAGGAACGCTACCAACAAGAAAAAAAGGCCATTGCTCAATTTGCAGCTAGTCTCGTCCAACCTAACGATATCATTTATCTTGACGCAGGTTCGACCACTTTGGAAATGATTCCTTTATTACCAAAGGAATACTCATTAACCGTCGTCACCAATTCGATTAATCACGCCATTCAATTACTAGAAGAACAAATCCCTACTATTATTTTAGGAGGTACACTTAAGGCCCAAACGAATGCGATTCTTGGTTCGAGTGCCGTTCAACAATTGCAACAATTTTATTTTGATAAAGCTTTTCTTGGAACAAATGGGATTGATGAAAAAGCTGGTTTTACAACTCCTGACCCTGAAGAGGCCTTTTTAAAAAAAACAGCAGCCAATCAAAGTCAAAAATCATATATCTTAGCTGATCACTCTAAATTCAAGGAACGTAGCTTTGCTCAAATTTTTCCATTAAAAACAGGTGAAATCATTACCGATTATTGTCCAAAAGAAGAATTAACCAAATTAAAAAAAATAACCAAAGTCACGGAGGTTGCAAAATGATTTACACAGTCACACTAAACCCGTCCATTGATTATATTGTTCACGTAGAAGATTTTAAACTTGGACAAGTTAATCGGATGACAAAAGAACTAAAATTTCCTGGTGGTAAAGGTATCAATGTTTCGCGTATTTTAAAACGTCTCAATCGACCAACGACTGCCTTAGGTTTTCTAGGTGGCTTTACCGGTACCTATGTTGACGCATTTTTAGCAAAGGAAGGTGTAAGGAGTCATTTTACTGAAGTAAACGGTGACACACGAATCAATATCAAATTAAAATCAACCAATGAATCAGAAATAAATGGTTTAGGACCCCAAATTTCAGACTCGGAAATTAAGAACTTTTTAAAAACTTTTGAAATAATAACGGCTGATGATATTGTGGTCTTAGCTGGCAATCGGCCAAAGAGTTTACCGGAAGATTTCTATATACAACTGATTCACTTGATCCAAAGTAAAAAGGCTCAGTTCATTATTGATACGACAGGTCCAGATTTATTGAGTGCTCTTCCCAATCGTCCATTACTAATTAAACCTAATAAAGAGGAACTAGCCGATCTGTATCAAACAACCATTACTGATTTCAGTTCTCTTATCTATTATGGAAAAAAACTGTTAAAAGATGGTCCCGAACACGTAATTATTTCAATGGCCGGTGATGGCGCATTACTTTTCACAGAAACTGGTGTGTATCAAGCAGCTCCAATCAAAAGACCTTTAAAAAATTCTGTCGGGGCTGGTGATTCTATGATTGCGGGTTTTGTTGGCAACTATTCTGTTAGCCAAGATTCACTTGAAGCCTTCCGTTGGGGTGTTGCCTGTGGTAGTGCAACTGCCTTTTCTGATGATTTAGCCAGTAAAGATTTTATTTTAGAATTATTGTCTGAAGTAGTAATTACAAAAATTGAGGAGGAAAAATAATGGAAATAACAGATTTATTGCAAAAAGACGCGATGATTATGGATTTAAAAGCTACGACCAAACGAGAAGCCATTGATGAAATGGTTGAAAAACTTTTTGAAGTCGGTGCGATTTCTGACCGTGAGATTTTCAAAGAAGGAATTATTGCTCGAGAAAACCAAACATCAACTGGTTTAGGCGATGGTATTGCGATGCCCCACGCAAAAAATGCGGCTGTAAACCAAGCAACTGTCCTTTTCGCCAAAAGCAGCACAGGTGTTGATTACGAAGCGCTTGATGGACAACCCACGTTCTTATTCTTTATGATTGCGGCTCCAGAAGGTGCAAATAACACGCATCTTCAAGCTCTTGCCTCTCTTTCAGGACGTTTGATTGATCCGAAATTTGTCGAACAATTAAAAAATGTTCAATCTAAAGAACAAGTCTTAGAACTTTTTAAACCCATCGAAGACAATACCAATGAACCGGAAGAGACAATCAAAGACGTTGCTAGTCGCCCGTTCTTAGTTGCTGTTACGGCTTGTCCTACCGGGATTGCGCACACTTTTATGGCAGCTGATTCTTTAAAATTAAAAGCTAAAGAAATGGGTGTTGAAATAAAAGTTGAAACAAACGGTTCTGAAGGTATAAAAAATAAGTTAACAAAAGAAGACATCGCCAGAGCAAGTGCAGTTATTGTTGCAGCTGATAAAAAAGTTGAAATGAATCGCTTTGACGGCAAACAACTAATTAATCGTCCTGTTAGTGATGGTATTCGTAAAACAGAAAGTTTAATTAATGAAGCCCTTTCAGGGACTGCTCCTATTTATCACGGCGATACTTCAACGAGCCAAGAAGAAAGTCAAACGAGTGGTTCTTTTGGTCAAGAGATTTATAAAAATCTGATGAACGGTGTTTCCCATATGTTACCTTTCGTCATTGCTGGTGGTATTTTAATTGCACTATCGTTTATGATTGATCAATTTATCGGTGTTCCTGTTGATTCTTTGGATCAATTAGGTTCCTATAACCTGCAAGCTGCTTGGTTTAACCAAATTGGTAGTGCAGCCTTTAGTTTCATGTTACCTGTCTTCGCTGGATTTATCGCCATGAGTATCAGTGATCGTCCAGGATTAGTTGCCGGATTTGCAGCCGGAGCGCTAGCAAGTAGTGGCGGTGCTGGTTTCTTAGGCGCTTTAGTTGGTGGGTTTTTAGCAGGTTATGTCATTCAATTTTTACGTAAAGCACTTCAAGGTCTACCCAAATCGCTTGATGGTATTAAGACTATCCTTTTCTATCCATTTTTCGGCTTACTTTTAACAGGCTTCTTGATGTTATTAATCAATGTTCCAATGAAATTAATTAATGATGCGCTCAATAATTTCCTACTTAGTATGGATGGTACCAATGCCGCACTCTTAGGAATTATTTTAGGGATTATGATGGCCGCTGACTTAGGTGGTCCCATTAATAAAGCCGCCTATGTTTTTGGTACCGGCACATTAGCCTCAACCGTTGCAACTGGTGGAAGTGTTGTTATGGCTTCAGTCATGGCCGCTGGAATGGTACCACCGCTAGCTATTTTCGTTGCTACACGTTTATTCAAAAACAAATTTAGCCAACAAGAAAGAGAAGCCGGATTAACCAATATCGTTATGGGACTTTCTTTCGTAACAGAAGGCGCGATCCCTTTTGCCGCAGCTGATCCTCTACGTGCCATTCCTAGTTTTATGATTGGTGCTGGTATTACTGGTGGTTTAGTCGGCGCTTTTAGTATTAAATTATTAGCCCCTCATGGAGGAGTCTTTGTTATCTTCTTACTAAGCAATCCCTTAATGTATCTCTTATTTATCTTAATCGGAGCAGTCGTTTCCGGAATATTATTAGGAGTACTGAAACAAACAACCAAATAAAAGCAAAAACGTCGTTGGACCAATCATCCAACGACGTTTTTATAAACAAATATTTTAATTAATCAATACCAATTTCAGCACGAACAACATCTGCAATTTTTTCAACGTAATATTCAACTAATTCATCTGTTGGTGCCTCAGCCATTACACGTAACAATGGTTCTGTTCCTGAAGGGCGAACTAAAATACGACCATTCCCACCCATTTCTGCTTCAGCTTCTTCAATCACAGCTTTAATCGCCGGTACATCCATCACGCCTTCTTTATTTGAAACGCGAATATTCACTAGTTTTTGAGGAAAAATCGTAACTTCTGCAGCTAGTTCTGATAATTTTTTACCTGATTCTTTCATCACATTTAATAATTGAATACCAGATAGCATCCCATCACCAGTCGTATTGAAGTCTAAGAAAATCATATGACCGGATTGCTCGCCGCCAAAGTTGTAATCATTTTTGCGCATTTCTTCAACCACATAACGGTCACCGACTTGAGTAATGACATCTTTCATACCGGCTTCTTCTACAGCTTTATGGAAACCTAAGTTACTCATTACCGTCGTTACAATTGTATCTTTTTTCAAGCGTTTATTTTTAGCTAAATATTTTGCACAAATATACATAATTTTATCGCCATCAACGATATTACCTAACTCATCAACCGCAATTACACGATCACCATCACCATCGAAAGCCAAACCAACATCTGCTTGTTTTTCAACAACAAATTCTGCTAGTTTTTCTGGATGTGTTGAACCAACACCATCATTAATATTCAATCCATTAGGTGATGTTCCCATGGTAAAGAATTCTGTTTCTAAATCCGCAAATAAACGGTGAACAAGAGTTGCTGTCGCACCATGAGCGCCATCAATACAAACCTTAATTCCTGATAAATCACCATTAATCGTTTGTTCTAAGAATTTAGAATATTTTAATAAGCCTTCTGGGAACTCACTAACCGTTCCTAATCCTTGTGCTGATGGACGTGGTAACGTATCCTCTTCAGCATCTAATAACGCTTCAATTTCTAATTCTTGTTCATCAACTAATTTAAAACCATCATTACCAAAGAATTTGATACCGTTATCTTCTGCTGGATTGTGCGAAGCTGAAATCATAACACCAGCGCTGGCTTTTTGTGTACGAGTTAAGTATGCCACTCCTGGCGTTGCAATCACACCTAGTTGGAAAACTTCAATACCGACAGATAATAATCCTGCGATTAGTGCGCTTTCTAACATTTCACCAGAAATTCGCGTATCACGGCCAACTAATACACGCGGACGTGCATCGCCTGATTCATGCTGACTTAATACATAGCCACCAAATCGACCTAATTTAAATGCTAATTCGGGAGTTAGTTCCTTATTTGCTTCTCCACGAACACCATCTGTTCCAAAATATTTACCCATTTTTATTATTTCTCCTTATCTACGAATGATTCCATTTTAATTAGTAGTCGTAGAAGTATTTTCTACGATATTTTCTGTTGTTGACGTTTCACTACTTTGTTGCGGTTTAGCGGAAGTGGAGGAAGTTGATGTTTTCTCATCTTCTGAACTTTCTTCAACCACAATTGGTACAGGTGAAATTGTCACCATAATTTGTTGGGGATGAACAAAGACCCCTTCACTCGCGCTTAAAGTAATCGAGCGTTCTGTCTTTTCTCTAATATTCGAGATATCAATTGGCACTGTTAAACTTTCATAGTTCGCCAATAAATCAAGCGAACCAATCAACACTGCCGTCTGTTGACTTAAGCGAATATCAAAATGGGAAATTCCTTGTGGCATTGTCCCCGTCTGTTCAAAAATGAGCGGAACTTCTTTTTGTGGCGCTTTAATTTCTAGAGTAACCACAGCTTTTTCTTTAGAAAGAATTGCACTTAAAATTTCACCATCTTTATCAACAGCATAGATTGGTATTTCTTTTGAAAGGTTTTTATTCACCCCTTCTAAAGAATCCAAGTTAGCAACCACTTTCGCAATCTCTAGCATGCTTTCATGGCCAGTTGTGACTTGAACTTCCGTTGGGTCTACTTTTGTTCCAGCTAACAAATAGCCCTCTGCTAAATTTGTATTGGAAATATTGACTTCCACTGGAAAAGTTTTCGTCTCCAGCCGCTCAATCGTTACAGTGATATTGGTTGGCTCAATTGAAGCATCTAATCCACTTGTCAAATTTTGGATTTTAAGAGGCACGACATGTGTCCCTTCTTCTAACTGGCTTAAATCAGCAACCACTCGAAAAGTACGTGTTTCTTCATTGACTTCTCCACTTAGAAGAATACGATTCAAACTACTTAAACGTACAGTTACAGTCGGTTCATATCCTTGAATAAAGTATTTATTCGTATCATAAATCGGCTGTATATTAACGGATTGAATCGTTTCTTCGATGCGGTTTGGTGCGATGATTCCAGGTGTAAAAGTCGAACTTTTTGTATTAAAAAACAAAATCAAACTAAAAGTCAAAGATAATAATGCATACATGATATTCGTTACTCGTTCCCTAGTAAACATTAACGATCACCTCGCGTTAATCGATTAATCTCATTCCACAATGATATGAAAATATTTTTCTTCTCTGAATCTTTTTCTTCGGGAATCAGTGTTTGATTTAGCATTTCCACATATTCTTCTGAAGTCAAACTCGAATATAAATGATTTTGATAAGCAATGCTAATTTCACCGGTCTCTTCGGAAACAATTAATGTCAAAGAATCCGTCACTTCAGCAACACCTACAGCTGCCCGATGCCTTGTTCCAAAATGCTTTGGAATTAATAAACTATCTGATAGTGGTAGGTAAGCACTTGCCACTGCAATTTTACCATCTCGAATAATCACAGCACCATCATGAAGCGGTGTATTGGGAATAAAGATATTGATGATTAATTCTTCAGAAAGATCGGCATCTAATTTAATCCCTGTTTCAATATACTCCTCTAAAGAAGTGTTATTCTCAATCGTAATTAAAGCGCCAATTTTCCGTTTTGACATGTATTGTAATGCTTTATCTAATGCCGTCACCATGGCTTCATCCTGGTTTTTTTTCCCTTTTTCAGAACCAATTAAAGATGTTCTTCCAAGATGTTCCAGTCCCCGCCGTATTTCTGGTTGGAAAATAACGATAGCAGCAATTACCCCGTAAACAATAATTTGATCCATTAACCATGAAAGCGTATGTAGACCGATAACTTCCGAAAAGAAATGAATAGCGACGAAAACAGCAACACCTTTGAATAACTGTAGCGCCTTCGTTTTACGTAATAACTGGATTAACTTATAGACCATGAACCAGACGACAAGGACATCTAAAACATTAATTAAGAGTGAACTCGTAAAAATATCCCATGAAAAAAATTGTTGCCAATATTCCAGACTGAGCCATTCTCCTATATTATTCACATCCGCATACCTCCCTCATCTTTTAATTTTCAACATTTTAATTATAACATAGCTTCCCCTACTAGTTTCTTAAAAAATAAAAATTTCAGTTCATTTTCTGCATTTATTAACAACTTTTTTCAGTATTCACTAAGAAAATTGCTTTTCATAAAACTTCTGACTTACTAGTTGGTAATATTTTTGCTATAGTAGATAAAGATTATATTTTACTAATTACAAAGAAACACAAAGGAGTTTGTATATGGATATTTCAATTATTAAAGCAGATAAAGTAAACGCACAATCAGGTATTTTCATTGGTGATCCCGCTGAAAAACAAACCTTTGAATTTATGAATGTCCGTTGTCCTTATTGTAAAAAATGGTTTGAACAATCTACAGAAATTTTATCAACTGCCGTTGCCGAAGGAAAATTACAACGCGTCATAAAATTATTCGATAAAGAAAAAGCTTCTTTACAATCAGGAAATGTGATGCATCGCTATATTTCTAAGACAGATGGTCAGCAAGCTTTGCTTGATTTAACTAAAATCTATGAAACACAAAGTACTTGGGGCGCTCTACCTTTAGAGGAAGTCGCTCAGTTTGCTGAAGAAACTTTAAAATTAACGTTACAAGAAAATCTTACAATGTCCGAAAAAGTTATTGACGAAGCGAATGAAGCAAATATTCAATTTGTGCCAACAGTAATTTTAGGTGAACATATTTTTGATGAAAATATCTCCGCAGAAACATTAGCGGCTTATTTACAATGAAAATAAAATGAAGAGTAAAGAAAGGGATTAACCTTTCCTAACTCTTCATTTTTTTAATGTTAAGGCTCTTTCAATTGTCCGATCGACTAAAACCGATTGGGCATCGACTACCGGAAAATCGTGTTTTGAAAAATGTTCTTGCATTAACGATAACTCCGTACAACCTAAAATGATTTTTTTACAGCCCGCATCCAGTGCCGCCTGTAAAATTTCATAGTATAAAACATCATTCAAATAGTCATTTTCTTTAATTTCATGATAAATCAAATAACTAATTTTTTGTTGTAATTCATATGGTGGAAGATAGACATCTAAACCTGAAGCCCGCATCGCCTTTTCATAAATTCCCGCTTTGACACTACCTTCTGTTCCAAAAAAAGCCACTTTTCCAGTTGTCCCTGATTGAACAACTTCTTTAACAGCTTCCTGTGGCATATTAAGCATTGGTATGTTCGTAGCAGCTTGTAACTCATCAAAAAAATGATGTGCAGTGTTACAGGTCAAAACGATAAAGGCTGGTTGTAATTTATTTTGCTGTTCGATATCCTCTAATAAATAAGGCAAGGGGTTTTCGTGGTTTTTATTTAAAATATAAGCTGTTCGATCAGGCACGGTCGCATGATTGAATAACACATAATTCAAATAATCTTGGTCTTTTTTAGCATCGACGCGTTTGTTTAACAGATGAATAAAGCTTTCTGTCGCCATTGTTCCCATGCCTCCAAGAATACTAAAAAAGTCGCGCATTGATTACCCTTCTTTCACTTCAAAGTATTTTTTAAATCGCTCATTGTATTTATGGAAGGCCCACTTCATTCGTAAAAAACGACTCAGCGAATGGTCTTTTTCATAAAAAATTGTTGTTCCCCAACGTCCAGCTTGTAATAATTTTTTACCACGTTCTTTTTCAGCATTTTCATTGGCGTAGGCTAAAAAGACTTTCTTTGGAACACCTAACCATAGTTTGGATTGATCAGAGTCTCTTTTACCATACACAGTTCCTTTAAACTCACGATTGAATACTAAATCATCCGTAATAAATTTCGCTAAGTTTAAGCCGTTTAAAGTTAGAAAGAAACTACTTCTACCTTGACGCAAATTAATTTCAAAAAGTTTATATTCATCATCTCTTGCATCGTATTTCAAGTCAAAATTCGCAAAACCAACATAATTAATGTCTTTTAAGAATTTCTCAATGCGATGATAGAGCTTTTCGTCTTCATCTGGTAAAATCACAACATAGTTACCCACAGATCCTGGACTAGGATCTTCTAACAACGGGTGACCTAAGCCCATCAAACGAACTTGATGATTATGATCAACGTACGAGTTCAACACACGCATATTACTATCATCACCTGGTATAAAATCTTGCGCAATCATTTCGCTTTGGTAACCAGCTTGATAAATGCGTTCAATAATGACGTCAAATTCATTTCTATCATGTATAATAAAAGCTTTTTTTCGTCCTTCAAACTCAACAGATAACCATTCCACACTATTGGCTGGCTTCAAAGCAACCGGAAAATCAAACGGCAGTTCATCCTCGTATTTCCCCGATTTTAAAGCATTTTTTGTAATAATTTGTGTTTTAGGATATGGCAATTTATATTTCTCACAAACATCATAGAAAGCTACTTTATTGACTAAATTTTTAAATAAATCATAGTCATTGGCAATAAATGTATAATAGGGTGCTAAGACCGCTTTATTTTGCGATAAAAGTTCTGCATAACCATCGCCACAAGGAATTAACAAATAGGTAACGTCCGATTGATTGTAAGTTGTTTGAGCCAATTCCAGCAATGTTTGAGTAAAAATTGGATCCTCATCAAATCCTTCGGTTGGATGGACCGTAACAATTTGACTATCTTTCGTTGGTGCTAGAACGATTCCAGCATGAGCTTCTGATTTAATTCCATAAGCTTCATGGAATGATTTGGCCATTCCATAAACATTCATGTCACTCCCTAGTAAAATAGGGACAAATTTCTTTTGTACCATTTTAACACTCTCTTTTTCCAAGATTTTCTTCATCTCAATCATCCTACCATAAAAAACATACATTTTTAAAGATTTCTTCGATTTTATTTGAAAATTAACGACTTTTCTCTCGGAGATTCTCAGCAAATTCATTGATTTTACGAATTCGATGATTAATTCCTGATTTCGAAATCACACCTGAAGGGACCATTTCCCCGAGTTCCTTCAAACTAACTTCTGGATTTTCAATACGTAAACGGGCAATTTCTTGCAATTTTTCAGGCAAAGCGCTCAAGCCAACTCGCGCTTCAATGAATTCAATATTTTCAATTTGTTTAGAAGCAGCATCAATCATTTTGTTCATATTGGCTGTTTCGCAATTGACAATACGATTCACAGAGTTACGCATATCTCGGACAATTCGAACATCTTCAAACTTCAACATGGAATTGGTTGCACCAATCAATGTGAGAAAGTCAGCAATATGTTCGGCTCCCTTTAAATAAGATATATAACCATTTCTGCGCTCAAGTGTCCGAGCATTTAAATCATAATAATTGAGCATATCACAAATATCTTGATTATGCTCTTCATACGTTGAATAAATTTCTAAATGATAACGACTCGTTTCAGGATTATTCACGGAGCCTGACGCCATAAAAGCCCCACGTAAATAAGAACGCATTTTTTGAGAATTCCCCATAATGTCATCGGAAACATGACTATGGACCATCATACCTTCTAAGATACTTAAATCATCAAGAACATCTTTTGTTTCTTGTTTTAATCGCACAATATAAACATTGTTCTTCTTTAATTTCATCCGACGGCGAACAAGTAATTCACTGCGAACATTATAATGATCTTTCAATAATGAATAAATACGACGAGCAATTGCCGCATTCTCAGTCTGAACATTTAATATAAATTGCTGATTTTGAATACTTAAGGAACCATTCATCCGGATCAAAGCAGCTAATTCAGCCTTTGCATGCTCACGATGAACTTCCAATGTTGTTAATTCTTTTTTTACTTCTGATGCAAAAGACATCTTATCACCTCTTTTTTCTAGATTCCAGTAACCTTATTAATACAAAATTCTTAGTAACTCTTCAACAACTTTATCACCGTCATGGAAGACGCCACCGTCTCGTAACTCTAAGAAATCTGTCGAAACGACGCGACAACCTTGCGCTCTTAAATCATTAAAATCATGTGTTACCTGAACGAGGTATTCATCATAGACTTCAAAATCCATGTACCCTTCTGGAACTTTTTCGGTATTAACCAAAACAGTATCAATAAATGGTTGCTTCAAGTGCTGATGCAAAATTTTTATATGATCAGCATCTGAGAAATGCTCCGTTTCACCTTTTTGTGTCATAATATTACAAACATAAACAGTTTCTGCTGTCGTTTGGAGTAATGCTTCACCAATTTCTGGGATCATTAGATTTGGTAGAATACTTGTAAATAAGCTTCCTGGACCTAAGACAATTAAATCGGCCTCTAAAATTGACGTGACAACTTTTCGGGCAGCTTTTGGTGTTGCTCCACAAGCTTGAGTAACAAAAACATGATCAATTGTTTTACGATGTTCCGCAATTTTTGATTCACCAGAAACACTCGTACCATCTTTGAAAACGGCATGTAAAACTAACGGTTGATCGGATGAAGGATAAACTTTCCCTTGAACATGCATCATCGTTGAAAGAAGTTGAATCGCTTCATAGGTACTCTCACGCATTTCGGACATCGCTGCAATAATCAAATTTCCCAAAGCGTGATTCGCTAAAAATTTATCTTCTTTTTTAAAACGATACTGGAAAATATCAGCATATAATTGCGGCATATCTGATAGGGAAACTAAGACATTTCTTAAGTCCCCTGGTGGTGCCATTGTTGTTATGGATTCACGCAACTCGCCACTACTACCACCATCATCGGCCACCGTCACGATAGCTGTGATATCCATACTTTGATTTCGTAAACTTTTTAAAAGGACAGGTAAGCCTGTCCCCCCACCGATGACCACAACTTTCGGTTTACGAATACGATACGTTTTTAATTTCATGAGCGGTTAACCGTTTCTTTCCGCTTATCTTTGTCGCGGTGTGTCGTATTGACTTTATATTCATCTTTAAACGATTCCGTTAAACGTTTTGTTAATGCAACCGAACGATGTTGTCCACCTGTACAACCGATAGCTACTGTTAAACTACTTTTGCCTTCTTTAATATAGCCTGGAACAATACTATGCAATAGTTGATTAAACTGTTGATAGAAACTTTCTGTTTCAGGGAAACTCATCACATAATCATACACGGGTTGATCCAAGCCTGTTTGCGGTCTTAACTCTGAAATATAATGTGGATTTGGTAAAAAGCGCACATCCATCACGATATCAGCATCAATTGGAATCCCATATTTAAAACCAAACGATAACATTTCAATTCGGAATCCACTTTCTTTTGATGCTTTGAACTCATGATTAATCGTTTCACGCAATTGACGCGGTGTTAAATTTGTCGTATCGATCACAATTGATGCTTGTGTTTTTAAATCATCTAAAATTGCGCGTTCTTTACGGATTCCTTCAGTGATTAAACCATCCATAGCTAACGGATGTGTTCTGCGAGTTTCTTTGTAGCGTGAAACCAACTCACTATCAGAGGCATCTAAAAACAAGACCCGCGTATCGATAAAGGCTGTATTTTCAATACTAATTAACATACTTTGGATTTCTTCAAAAAAAGAACGAGAACGTAAATCAACAACTAATGCTATTTTCGTTACTTTACCAGATTCTTTTACTAATTCCCAAAATTTCGGAATTAGATTGGGGGGCATATTATCAATACAAAAATAGCCCATGTCTTCAAAACTTTGAATTGCCACTGTTTTCCCAGCGCCACTCATACCAGTAATAATGACTAGCTCTAAACTTTCTGTCATCGCAATCAGTCCTTTTTAATTTTCTACTCACCATTGTAACACTCCGTGCGTGTCATGGCTATCGTTTTTCCTTAATGTTCATAAAAACAAAAAAACCACCTGATTAAACTTGATTAATACGCACGAAAAGACAGAGAAGAAATGTCTCTGCCTTTTTATCATTCATTAACCTTTTTGTAATACTTTTTTTAAATATTGACCTGTGTAACTTTCGGCAACTTGTGCAATTTCTTCTGGAGTACCGGTAGCAAGTAATGTACCCCCACCCTCGCCACCTTCTGGTCCTAAATCAATTAAATAGTCGGCCGATTTAATCACATCTAAATTATGTTCAATGACTAAAACAGTATTCCCTTGATCGACTAAACGTTCTAAGACGACTAACAATTTGGCAATGTCTTCGGAATGCAAACCTGTCGTTGGTTCATCCAAGATATACAAACTTTTCCCGTGTGACTTTTTATGAAGTTCGCTAGCTAGCTTCATCCGCTGTGCTTCCCCACCCGATAAAGTTGTTGCCGGTTGACCTAAAGTCACATAGCCTAAACCAACATCGACAATTGTTTGTAATTTACGATGGATTTTAGGAATTGCTTTGAAAAACACAACTGCATCTTCAACGGTCAAATCTAAAATGTCGGCAATATTTTTTCCTTTATAACGAACTTCTAATGTCTCAGAGTTATAGCGTTTGCCATGACAAACTTCACATGGCACATAAACATCCGGTAAAAAGTGCATCTCAATTTTTAAGATACCATCACCTTTACACGCTTCACAACGACCACCTTTAACGTTAAAACTAAAACGACCCTTTTTGTATCCTCGTATTTTGGCTTCATTGGTAGCTGCAAATAAATCACGAATGTCATCAAAAACACTGGTGTAAGTCGCCGGATTACTACGTGGTGTACGACCAATCGGGCTTTGGTCGATATCGATTAAGCGCTCAATATGTTTATAACCCGTTATTTTTTTGAATTTCCCAGGTTTATTGGAGTTGCGGTTAATCTTTTGTGCCAAAGCTTTTTTCAAAATATCATTGACTAGTGTTGATTTTCCTGAACCTGAGACACCTGTAACGGCCACAAAACGCCCTAAAGGAAATTCGACCGATATATCTTTCAAGTTATTTTCCGTTGCGCCTGAGACTTTGATTGACAAACCATTGCCTTCACGTCGAACTTTTGGCACTGGAATTTTTCGTTTACCAGATAAATACTGACCAGTTAAAGAATCAGGATTCGCTGCCACTTCTTGTGGTGTTCCATAAGCCACAACTTCACCACCCGCGTGACCTGCTCCTGGACCGATATCAATTAAATAATCAGCCGCCATCATCGTATCTTCATCGTGTTCAACGACAATCAAGGTATTTCCTAAGTCTCTCATTTTTCTCAATGAGCCTAGTAAGCGATCATTGTCACGTTGATGCAAGCCGATTGAAGGTTCGTCTAAGATATATAAAACTCCCGAAAGATTGGAGCCAATTTGGGTAGCTAAACGAATACGTTGGGCTTCGCCACCTGATAAACTACCAGATGCACGACTTAAAGTTAAATAATTTAGTCCCACATTTTGCAAAAAGCTCAAACGATCATGAATTTCTTTGACGATTGAATGCGCAATGATTTTTTCAGCTTCAGATAACTCTAATCCTTCAACAAAATCAATCACATGATTAATTGAATAGTCACTGACTTCCCCAATATGCATATCGTTGACTTTCACTGCTAGAGCTTGCGGATTCAAACGATAACCATGACATGTTTGACAAGAAAGTTCCGTCATATATAAACGCATTTGTTCTCGTGTAAAATCACTATTCGTTTCATGATAACGACGATTGATATTAGTAATTACACCTTCGAAAGCCACCTCCACATCACGAATACCACCAAAATCATTTTCATAATGGAAATGGAAAGTCTCACCATTTGACCCATATAAGATGATTTGCTGATGCTCTTCTGGCAATTCTTCAAATGGCGTATCCATATCAATATTAAATTCGGCACAGGCTTGCTCAAGCATTTGTGGATAATATTGCGAACTAATTGGATTCCAAGGAATCAATGCCCCTTGAAGCAACGTTTTTGAGCGATCAGGCACAACTAAATCAACATCGACTTCTAACTTGATTCCCAAACCATCGCATTCACTACAAGCTCCAAATGGCGCGTTGAACGAGAATAACCGTGGTTCTAACTCACCAACAGTAAATCCACAATAAGGACAGGCATAATGTTCACTAAAGAGTAATTCTTTTTCACCATCGACATCAACTAGCGCATAACCTTCTGCTAATCGTAAGGCATTTTCTAAAGAATCAAATAAGCGTGAACGAATACCCTCTTTTACGACAATTCGATCGACGACAATTGCGATGTCATGCTTTTTGTTTTTTTCTAACTCTGGCGCTTCACTAACATCATAAATTTCACCGTTGACACGGACACGAACATATCCTTCTTTTTGAATGCGTTCAAAAACTTTTTTATGTTGTCCACGCTTTTGATTAACAAGTGGTGACAAAATTTGAATTCGACTGCGCTCGGGTAATTCCAAAACTTGATCAACCATTTGTTCAATTGTTTGACTTGTAATTTCAATATGATCGTTTGGACAAATGGGGTGTCCAATTCGAGCATACAATAAACGCATATAATCATTAATTTCTGTGACGGTCCCTACCGTTGAACGAGGGTTTTTACTCGTTGTCTTTTGATCAATTGAAATAGCAGGACTTAAACCATCGATACTATCAACATCTGGCTTATCCATTTGGCCAAGGAATTGACGAGCATAAGCCGATAAACTTTCAACATAACGTCGTTGCCCTTCGGCATAAAGCGTATCAAAAGCGAGAGAACTTTTACCGGAACCCGATAATCCCGTAATAACAACGAGCTCATCACGTGGGATTGTCACATCTATATTTTTCAAGTTATGAGCGCGTGCGCCCTTGATAATTATTTTATCATTTGCCATCATTTTGCTCCTTTATTGCGCTTTTAGTTCTAAGATTGTATCTCTTAGTGTTGCTGCTTTTTCAAAATCTAATGTTTTCGCTGCTTCGCGCATTTCTTGTTCTAATTTCAAAATAAAGAGTTCTTTTTCTTCTTTCGAAAGATCATTATAAGAGGTTGCAACATCGCTTCCATCTTCTTTTGCTACTTTTGAAATTGAAATCATTTGGCGAATATCTTTAATGATTGTTTGCGGAACAATGCCATGTTCTTCATTATATGCTTCTTGAATTTCACGCCTTCTACGTGTTTCATCAATCGCTCTTTGCATAGAATCCGTCATTTTATCCGCATACATAATGACTTTACCTTCCGCATTACGAGCCGCTCGACCAATCGTTTGCACGAGCGAACGCTCACTTCGTAAAAAACCTTCCTTATCTGCATCTAGAATTGCAACAAGCGAAACTTCGGGTACGTCAATCCCTTCACGCAGTAAATTAATACCAATCAATACGTCAAATTCTCCTAAACGTAAGTCACGAATGATTTCCGTTCTTTCTAGAGTTTTGATATCACTATGTAAGTATTTTACTTTAATACCAAGTTCTTTAAAGTAATCTGTTAAATCCTCTGACATTTTTTTAGTTAAAGTTGTGACAAAAACACGTTGATTTTTTGCCACACGTTCGTTAATTTCACCGACTAAGTCATCAATTTGACCCATAATCGGACGAACTTCAACGACTGGATCTAACAAACCAGTTGGACGAATAATTTGTTGAATAATATGGTCTGTCTGTTCATACTCATAAGGTCCCGGTGTTGCGGAAACGTAAATAATTTGATTGACATGTTTTTCAAATTCTTCTAGGCGTAATGGACGATTATCCAGTGCGGATGGTAATCGGAACCCATAATCAACGAGCATTTGTTTACGCGCACGGTCCCCATTATACATCCCTCGAATTTGAGGCATTGTCACATGCGATTCGTCAATTACAATCAAAGAATCTTCCGGAAAAAAATCCAGCAATGTATATGGCGGTTCGCCTTCTTTTCGACCATCTAAATGTCTCGAATAGTTTTCAATACCAGATGTATACCCCATTTCACGCATCATTTCAATATCGTAGTTGGTTCGTTGCTCTAAACGTTGGGCTTCCAACAGTTGATTATTTTGGTGTAATACCGCTAAACGCATTGTCAATTCATCTTGAATCGCTTGAATGGCTGTTTCTAAATGATCTTCATCCGTCATAAAGTGAGTTGCCGGGAAGATTGAAACATGTTCCACCTCATTCATAATCTCACCTGTTAACGCATCTACCTCACGAATCCGATCGATTTCATCACCAAAAAACTCGACTCTCAAAGCGCGCTCATCACGTGAAGCCGGGAAGATTTCGACCACATCACCGCGCACACGAAAACGCCCACGCTGAAAATCAATGTCATTACGTTCGAACTGAATTTCAACTAGCGCTCTTAAGACCTGATCACGGGATATTTCCATGCCCATTCTTAAAGAAACGACTTGTTTTTGATACTCCATCGGTGAACCTAAACCAAAAATACATGAAACCGAAGCAACAACGATAACATCATTTCGTTCTAACAATGATGATGTTGCGGAGTGACGCAATTTATCAATTTCATCATTGACACTCGAATCTTTTTCAATATACGTATCACTCGAAGGCACATAAGCTTCTGGTTGATAATAATCGTAATAACTGACAAAGTACTCAACCGCATTTTCTGGGAAGAACTCCTTAAACTCGCCATATAATTGACCCGCCAGTGTTTTATTATGTGCAATAATTAAAGTCGGTTTATTGACCGACTGGATAACGTTTGAAATCGTGTACGTTTTCCCCGTTCCCGTAGCACCTAGCAAAACTTGGGCTTTTTGTTTCTCATTAATGCCAGAAACTAATTCTTGAATTGCTTGAGGCTGATCCCCTGCCGGCTGATATTTAGAAACTAAATTAAACTTTCGCGTGGTATCTCTTTCAATCATAAGATTTCCTACTTTCTATCAAATCTCATTCTGTCATTATTCTACCATAGCGAACATACTTTCGCTATTTTTTTCTCTTCAATTAAAACGCTTTTACCTTTTCTTTATGTCATATCTTATAACACGACATGTTACGAATTATATTAAAATCCACTCATTTAAACTAAAAAGATTGATTATTTGGTTTTTATTACGTTATAATTTTACAACAGACTTATTACTGGAGGGATTTTATATGAAAAAAAGTCTAAAACTACTTTCTATTTTTTCAATTTTATTGACAGGGCTGCTTTTCACAACAAAAAATGTTGCAGCAGAAGAAACAACATACCAGATTGGAACTGATGTTACATTTGCTCCCTTTGAATTTCAAAATACAGATAATGAATACGTCGGAATCGATATTGATTTACTTAAAGCAATCGCTGATGACCAAGGGTTCAAAGTAAATTTTCAACCCCTAGGTTTTAACTCCTCGATTCAAGGTGTCATATCCAATCAATTAGATGGCATGATTGCCGGAATGAGCATTACCGAAGAACGAAAAAAAACATTCGACTTCTCTGATCCTTATTTTGACAGTGGTATTCAAATGGCTGTCAAAAAAGATAACGCGACAGTTTCTAACTACGAAGATTTAGCTGGTCAAACAGTCGGAGCCAAAGTCGGTACCGAAAGTGCTGCTTTTTTAGAAGAAAACCAAGAGAAATACGGTTACGAAATTAAAGTTTACGAAGACGCAACTGGATTATATGGTTCTTTAAAAAATAATGCTTTAATCGCCATCTTTGATGATGCCCCGATTTTAGGTTATGCAATCAATCAAGGTGAACCATTCAAACTTGTTGGCCAACCTGAAAAGGGGAACTCTTACGGTTTTGCTGTTAAAAAAGGCGAAAATCAAGAATTACTTGAAAAATTTAATATCGGTCTAAAAAAACTAAAAAACTCTGGTGAGTACGAACGAATCGTCAACACTTATATCACACAAAGCTCATCTTCAACCGAAACGATGAAGAAAATCGAACCACTAAAGGATAGCTATACCATCGCAAGCGACTCCGCTTTTGCTCCATTTGAATTTCAAAATACAGATAATGAGTATGTCGGAATTGATGTCGACCTCTTAAAAAGAGCAGCTGAACTTCAAGGTTTTACGCTTAAATTTAATCATATCGGATTTTCCGGCGCTGTCCAAGCTGTCGAGTCTAACCAAGCCGACGCCGTGATTGCCGGTATGACAATTACCGATACCAGAAAAGAAGTCTTTGATTTCTCAGACTCTTACTTTGATAGTGGCATTCAACTTGCAGTTAAGTCAGATAACACCAGTATTAAAAGTTATGACGATTTAGCAGGTAAACAAATTGGAGCTAAAGTTGGAACTGAAAGTGCTGACTACTTAGAAGCCAATAAAGAAAAATACGATTTTACTGTAAAATATTTCGATGCTGCCGATCAACTCTATGATGCTGTCCGTGTCGGTGCGATTGACGCTTTAATGGATGATTATCCAGTTATCGGTTATGCTATTGCTCAAGGGCAAGAACTAGCCGCTCCACTTGAACGAATATCCGGTGGGCAATACGGCTTTGCTGTTAAAAAAGGCCAAAATCCGGAGCTTTTAGCGATGTTCAACGAGGCATTGAAAGAAATGAAAAGAACTGGTGAATACGAAGAAATTCTTGGAACGTATATCCATGATGGAAATCCACAGAAAGAAACCGTTGATGAATCGACCTTCTTCGGTATTTTAAAAAATAATTATCAAATTTTACTAAAAGGTCTAGGTCAAACGATTGTTTTAGCCTTGGTTTCTTTTGGGTTAGCATTAGTTGTCGGAATTATTTTCGGCTTAATGAGTGTTTCTCCAATTAAAGCTCTTCGTGTTTTCGCATCAATTTATGTTGATATCATTCGTGGTATCCCAATGATGGTCCTTGCCCTATTTATTTATTTCGGCTTATCTGATGCAATCGGTTTAACGATTCCTGACTTTACAGCCGGAGTTATTACCTTAACACTCAATGCTAGTGCGTATATCGCCGAAATTGTTCGTGGTGGGATTAACGCTGTACCGATCGGGCAAACAGAAGCCGCTCGTAGTCTCGGAATTTCTTACATGCGTACAATGCAAAAAATCGTTTTACCACAAGCGATTCGAATTATGATTCCTTCTTTTGTCAACCAGTTCGTTATCTCTTTAAAAGATACCACAATTATTTCCGTTATCGGAATCGTCGAACTCTTACAAACAGGTAAAATAATTGTTGCTCGTACAATGCAAACGACCAACGTTTATTTAATTATCGCAATCATGTACCTACTATTAATTACCGCATTAACCAAATTAGCAAAATCACTTGAAAAGAAGGTGAACTAGAATGACTGAAAAAATTATCGTTAAAAATTTAGTCAAAAAATATGGTAACAATACCGTTTTAAAAAATATTAGCACGACAATTAACGAAGGCGATGTTGTTTGTATTATTGGTCCTTCAGGCTCAGGAAAATCAACCTTTTTACGTTGTTTAAATCGACTTGAGGAAACAACGAGCGGTAAAATTTATGTTAGTGGTGATGATTTAACCGCCGAAAAAACAAATATCAATAAAATCCGTCAACATATTGGGATGGTTTTCCAACATTTCAACTTATTTCCCCACTTAACAGTACTTGAAAACATTTTACTCGCACCAATGGATCTCAAAGGCCTTTCTCGTAAAGATGCGGAAGAAAAAGCCATTCGCTTACTAGACAGCGTTGGTTTAGCCGATAAAAATGGCGTATATCCGGAGAGTTTATCTGGCGGTCAAAAACAACGTGTTGCTATCGCCCGTGCACTAGCTATGGAACCTGATATCATGCTTTTTGACGAACCAACTTCCGCTCTCGATCCAGAAATGGTTGGCGATGTGTTGAACGTGATGAAACGTCTTGCCAAACAAGGAATGACGATGGTAATTGTGACGCACGAAATGGGATTTGCCAAAGAAGTTGCTAATCGCGTCATGTTCATTGATGGTGGTAATTTCTTAGAAGATGGTACACCAGAACAAATTTTTGAAAACCCACAAAATGAACGCACACAAGATTTTTTAAATAAAGTTTTAAATATTTAAATACAAAAGTAAGGTTGTTCGTAAAATTGTGTTGATGGGCCCAAAATGAGTAAAAATAATCGTCAAAATCGGTAGAGAATTTGTTTCTCTATCGATTTTTTGACATTAGAAAAGAGGGGACGCGCCTCCCACTCCCCTGCGAAAAATCTCATTGTTTGCGAAAACTGCGAGACCGCTTCGAAACGGTATGAAATGAGCGAATAGTGACTGTAGTTATTGGAGCCGTTCGAACCTAGTGAGTTACGGATACAATATCAAGCTCTGCGTGACAGCTTGATAGCTTCAAACTCTAGTTAAGTGCTAAAGCACTAAACCAGAGTAATTCACATTTCGCCTTTTGACGCAGCTGGCACAAGGTATTTTCCTTTGGTTCGCTAGCGCTGTCTTCAAATTGTTTGCTAATTATCATATCAAGCTTCAGTGGGTCGAAAATTAATCCTTGAATGATGTAGGTGCGATCTATTAAAGGTATATCCACAATTACGACAAAGAAACCGTGAACGTTTCAGCTCTAAATAGATTAACATGTTACGGAATAAAGCCATTTGCCTACGGGTGGTTTTTGTTCGATTCTTAACGAGTTCACCTTGATTTTTTCTCCCGCATTTCTCACAATGAGTCAGCTTATAAGTAAAAACTCCATTAATTGAGCAGTAACTCCTTTTATTTCCGCATCATTCAGCCAATCTTCTGGGAAAGTAATATTTTCATCTGTTAATCCAAGCATTTTTCTAGTATTATTGTCCAAGACACTTCACTCCTGTTTTGTTTTTGTTTTAGTCGACTACATTTTATCAGTTTGAGGCCTCTTTTTATCGTCAAAATTAAAAAAGTGATGAAAGAAAATCTCTATGAGATTTTCTTTCATCAAAACCAAATATTATACAACCGAAAGTAACCGTCCAGAATTAACTGGACGGTTTTTCTATAAAAGTAAAACGCCCAACAATCTAAAAAGATTGCTGAACGTTTTGTTTTATTGATTTATTTTTTCTTACTACCACCAAAAGCATCTTTAACTTTATCAAAGAAACCTTCACTATACTGCTCATTTGTCTCATGTCCGCTAACTTTTGCATAATTTCGTAAAGCATCTTTTTGCTCTTCACTTAAGTTTCTTGGTGTCATAACTTTAACGGTTACTTGTTGGTCGCCGTTGCCGCCACCACGTAAGCGAGGTGCACCTTTTCCACGCAGGCGGAATTTTGTACCTGTTTGGGTACCCGCTGGAATTTTTAACTTCACATCTCCATGAACCGTTGGTACGTTAATTTCATCACCCAACGCTGCTTGAACAAAGTTTAATGGCAATTCATAATAAATTTCGCCACCGTCACGATCAAAGATATCACTTTCTTCTACATAAAAGACAACGTATAAATCACCGTAAGGACCACCATTTGTTCCCGCTTCACCTTGACCTGCTAAACGCATCTGTTGCCCATTTTCAACACCAGCTGGTACGTTCACTTTCACACTATGCGTATTCTTTTCATGACCACTACCATGACAAGTCGGACAAGGCTCTTTAATTTCTTTCCCTGTTCCTCGACAAACATCACACGTCTGGCGACTCATTACACGACCAAGCGGTGTTTGACGTTCGACATTAACTGTCCCCGCACCATGACACTTGTGACAAGTTGTTGGCTCTGTTCCAGGTTTCGCACCATTTCCATGACACGTATGACAAGTTTCTTCACGTTTATATTGAACATTTTTTTCCGCACCAAAAATGGCTTCTTCAAACGTTAAATTCACTGAGTATTGTAGGTCATCACCTTGACGAGGGGCATTCGGATTAACACTTCGACCGCCACCACCAAAGAATGATTCAAAAATATCTTCAAATCCACCAAACCCACCAGCACCAGAGAAGCCGCCAAAGCCGCCTGCTCCACCACCAAAGTTCGGATCGGTACCTGCATGGCCATATTGGTCATACGCTGCCCGTTTTTGTGGATCACTTAAAATTTCATACGCTTCAGCAACTTCTTTAAATTTCACATCTGCATCCGCTTCTTTATTGATATCTGGATGGAATTTTTTAGAAAGCTTGCGATACGCTTTTTTAATTTCGTCATCAGAAGCACCTTTTTGAACACCAAGGACTTCATAATAATCTCTTTTTGTTGCCATTTACTTCCCCCACTTTATAAGCATTTCAGTCTTTCGTATTCTATCACAAAAAGACTGGAAGAAACACCCTTTTCACCATTCTAATGAAAGGCTTAAAAAGTCTCAATAGAAAAAGCCAAAGTTCGTTGGCTTTGGCTTTTTCAAAATAACGCAATTAGTCGTTATCTACTTCTTCGAAATCAGCATCAACGATATCATCTGCGCCACCTTGAGCAGCATCTGGATCTTGTTGTGCTTGTTGTTGAGCGGCTTGTTCGTATAATTTAACCGTTAAATTTTGAACAATTTCATTCAACGCATCACGTTTTGTTTTCATTTCTTCGATGTTGTCTGCTTCAACAGCTGCTTTTAATTCGTCGCGAGCTTCTTCTGCTTTCTTAACTTCATCAGCATCCACTTTGCCTTCTAATTCTTTAAGTGTGTTATCAACTGTGAATAATAATGAATCAACATCGTTACGTAAATCAACTTCTTCTTTACGTGCTTTATCTGCTTCTGCGTTTGCTTCAGCATCTTTAATCATACGATCGATTTCTTCATCTGATAGACCTGAAGAAGATTTGATTGTAATTGTTTGTTCTTTTTGAGTTCCTAAATCTTTTGCTGATACGTTAACAATACCGTTTTTATCGATATCAAACGTTACTTCGATTTGAGGAATACCACGTGGTGCTGCAGGAATATCTGTTAATTGGAAACGACCTAATGTTTTGTTGTCTGAAGCCATTGGACGCTCACCTTGTAATACATGGATATCTACTGCTGGTTGGTTATCTGCTGCTGTTGAGAATACTTGTGATTTACTTGTTGGGATTGTTGTATTACGGTCAATTAATTTTGTAAACACGCTACCCATTGTTTCGATACCTAATGATAATGGTGTTACGTCTAATAATACAACGTCTTTCACATCACCACTGATTACGCCACCTTGGATTGCGGCACCCATTGCCACAACTTCATCCGGATTAACTGATTTGTTTGGTTCTTTACCAGTTTCTTTACGAACTGCTTCAACTACTGAAGGAATACGAGTTGAACCACCAACTAAAATAACTTCATCAATTTCAGATTGTGATACGCCAGCATCTTTTAAGGCTTGACGAACTGGAATTTTTGTACGTTCAACTAAGTCAGCTGTTAATTCATCAAATTTTGCACGAGTTAAGTTCATTTCTAAGTGCAATGGACCTGCTGCACCTGCAGTAATAAATGGTAAGCTAATTTGTGTACTTGTTACACCTGATAAATCTTTTTTCGCTTTTTCTGCAGCGTCTTTTAGACGTTGAACAGCCATTTTATCTGCTGATAAATCAATACCGTTTTCTTTTTTGAATTCAGCTACCATGTAGTCAATGATTTTGTTATCAAAGTCATCCCCACCTAAATGGTTATCGCCGGCTGTTGATAATACGTCAAACACGCCATCGCCTAATTCAAGAATTGAAACGTCAAATGTACCACCACCAAGGTCAAATACTAAGATTTTTTCTTCACGATCTGTTTTATCTAAACCATACGCTAAAGCTGCGGCTGTTGGTTCGTTAACGATACGTTCTACTTCTAAACCAGCAATACGACCAGCATCTTTTGTTGCTTGACGTTGTGCATCGTTAAAGTATGCAGGAACTGTAATAACCGCTTTTTCAACTTTTTCACCTAAATAGTCTTCAGCAAAACCTTTTAAGTATTGTAAAATCATCGCTGAAACTTCTTGAGGTGTATATGTTTTACCTTCTGCTTCAACGTTGAATCCAGCTTCACCGATATGACGTTTAATTGATGAAATTGTATGCGGATTTGTCACTGCTTGACGTTTCGCTACTTCACCAACTTGAATTTCGCCATTTTTAAATGAAACAACAGATGGTGTTGTACGATTTCCTTCTGGGTTTGTAATAATTTTCGCTTCTCCACCTTCTAAAACAGAAACAGCAGAGTTTGTAGTACCTAAGTCAATTCCAATAATTTTACTCATAATGAATGATCTCCTTTATTTTTCGATTCGATTTTTTATTTTTATTGAGCTACAATGACCATGCTTGCACGTAAAACGCGATCATGTAGTTTATACCCTTTTTGCAACACTTCTACTACGGTATCAGGTTCGACACCTTCACTAGCAGGAATCGTTTGAACCGCTTGATGAACATTCGGATCAAAAGCCTCACCTTTAGCAAGAATTTCTTCAATCCCTTCTTCTTTCAATGCAAAACGTAAACTTTCTAAGACCATTTCAACGCCTTTTTTTAGTCCGATGCTTTGCTCATCCGTTGCTTCTGTTGCCATTGCACGTTCTAAATTATCAATAGCAGGTAATAATTTCTTACCTAAATCTTGCGAACGGTAACGTTGCAACAATTCACGCTCGTTTCGATTACGTTGCACGACATTAGCCATCTCAGCAGAAACACGTAAAAACTTGTCTTCCATTTCATCTAATTTGATTTTTAATTCATCAACTTCCGAAAGTTCAACTACTTCTTCTGTCTCAACTTCTTCAACCGCTTGATTGTCAACAGTTTCTTCCGCATTTTGTTCTTCAGCGATTTCTAATTCTTTTTCTTCTGACAATTAACGAACATCCCTTCTTAAATAAAACTTATATTAGGACTCACTACCCGAGTCTAGTTCACGATAGTAGTCAGCCAATTTAACAGATAATTCTCGTCGAAATAAATCGACCAATCCAAACATTTTCGAATAAGGCATATTCGATGGTCCTAATAAAGCAATCGTCCCATGTCCATGTCCTTGAATCGCATAACTTCCTTGAATCAAGCTCATGTTCTGTAATAAGTCGTTGCCAAGTTCGGAACCAATTTTAATTCGGATTAAAGAATCACGCGGCGCTAACAATTGCGTTAATTCTTCAGGATTTTTCATAAACGAATACATTGACTTAAATTGAAGTTTATCTTGATTTGGTTCAAAATCAAGTAAATTCATACGACCGCCAACATAGATTCGTTCTTCAAACAAATGATTAAGCATACTCTCAAACAATTCGAGAATGCCATCCGTTGTTTGGAAATACTTGTGGAGAATCATTGGGATTTCTGTCCGTAAACGGTGATAAACCGTAATCAGTGGTTCACCAATTAAACGATCATTGATAATCCGGACCATAATAGCTAATTCTTCACTTCGAATATTCTTTGGTAAGGTAAAGACTTGATTTTCGACGTTTCCTTTGTCTGTCACAATAATTGCAACCACTTGCCGGTGATTGAGCGGAACCATTTTAAAACTCGTTAATCGTCGTTCGTTGACGTCAGGTCCTAAAGAAAGCGCCGTGTAACTAGTCAAATTTGATAGAATCGTTGCAGATTGTTGGATGATTTCATTAATCTCGTGAAATTCCTTACCTAACCCTTGACGAATTGAGCGCACTTCTTCGGGGTTAACTTCAACTGGTTGCAACAAATGATCAACATAATAACGATAACCTTTCATAGATGGTACACGACCGGATGAAGAATGCGTTTTAGCTAGTAAGTCATGTTCTTCCAGTAACTTCATTTCATTACGAATTGTTGCTGAGCTTGCAGCAATGCCAGCTTCCATCAACGTTTTCGATCCGACTGGTTGCCCCGTCGTCGTATAATTTTGAATGATTAATCGTAGAATCTCACCTTGTCTCTCAGTTAACAAATTTTTCTCACCCCTTATTAGCACTCTTTTATCATAAGTGCTAATACGATTATAAATATACCACATTCTCATTGTTTGTCAAGGATTTCGATAAAAAAATTAGCACTCAATCGAATCAAGTGCTAACACGGTCGTTATTCTTTTTCAAGTAAGAATTTTTCAAAAACATCATTGCCGATGAATAACCCCTTAGACGTTAACCTTAAGCGGTTTTCATCGATTATTGCCAGTCCTTTTTCTTCTAATTCAGGTAATATCATTTGATAAACATCAGTCAATTCTTTCTTAAATTTTTCTTTAAAATTAGCCAATGAAACACCTTCGATCTTCCGTAATCCTAAAAACATTTCTTCTTCAATTTGATTTTTTAACGTTAGCTCTTCCGTTTCAATGATTGGCCGTTGGTTTGATCTCAACGGTTTTAAGTAATGTTGAATCGGTCCGACATTTTTATAACGTTGATTACCGAGGTAACCACTCGCTCCCGCACCAAAACCAAAATAATTTTCATTATTCCAATAAACTAAATTATGCATCGATTCTTTCCCAGGCGTTGCAAAATTACTAATTTCATATTGATGATGGCCGGCTTTTTCCATCGCCTCCATCGCTTCGGCAAACATTTGTGTTTCACTTTCTTGACTGGGTAATTCCAAACGACCTTGGCGCACCCAATTCATAAACATCGTCTTATTTTCTAAGATGAGCGAATACATCGAATAATGCGGTAAGCCAAACGCTAATGCTTGATTTAACGTATCGCGAAAACTTTCAATTGTTTGGCCCGGTAAAGCATAAATCAAATCAATGCTAACATTATCAAACTGCTTTTTTTCAAGCAGACGAATCGTATCATAAACATCTTGTGCTGAATGTTTGCGACCAATTTTTTTTAGCAAACGATCATCGAATGTCTGAACACCCATTGATAAACGATTCACTCCATGAGATTTTAAGATATCTAGCTTCTCACTAGTTAAGTCGCCTGGATTAGCTTCAACTGTTAATTCTTTAGTCGTCGAAGTCGGTAACAAGCGATGGACACCTGTGAGTAAAACGTCCAATTGTTTAGCTGACAAAGACGTCGGTGTCCCACCACCAATATAAATGGTTTCGGAAACATCAGTTGGATATTGTTCTAAAGTAAGCTGAATTTCCTTTAATAAGGCCTCAATGTATTCGTCGACCGGTTGGCCTTCTAAAAAAACTTTATTAAAATCGCAATAGTAGCAGATATGCTCACAAAAAGGGATATGGATATACGCAGAAGTACTTCTACGGAGATTATTTTTGATTTCTTTCAATGTAAAAAAACTCCTCAATAACTATTTGACAGTGTCAAGATTTCTCCCTATTATAGCATAATTTTACTTTATATTTCTAAATGAAGTCATGTCTCAAACGAGGCTTTTCAATTATCCTAAAGTAAACTAACAAAAAGGAGTCACTATCACTAGGATAGCTGACTCCACAATATTTTTAATTAAGCAAGTATTTTTCTAAATCTAACGGATAGACAGATTCTTGGCCTTTGAAGACACGCATGTTTCCACCAGACAATTCATCAATTAAAATAATCTCGCCCGCTTTTTCACCGCGACCAAACTCCAATTTAATATCGTAGAGTGTTAAGCCTTTTGTTGCGAGCTCCGCTTTAATTAGATCACTGATTCGCTTCGTTTGCTCTTTAATAATCGCATATTCGCCTGCTTCTAAAATACCTAACAAAACTAAAGCATCTTCATTAATAAATGGATCTTGGCGCTCATCATCTTTAATCGTAATTTCGACATAACCTGGTAAATCGGCAGCCGATTCAATATAATCTCCATAACGACGAATGAAACTTCCTACTGCTTTGTAGCGACAAATAACTTCTAGCCCTTTACCAAAAACAGAAGCTTTTGTAACATCCATTGTTTTCTCTTCTAAATCCGCCGCTAGGAAGTGGGTAGCGATTCCTGCTTCATTCAGTAGTTCAAAGAAATGTTTACTAACGGTTAAACCTGATTTTCCAGAGCCTTCAACCGTTAAACCAATTTGATTTTCACCTGGATCAAAAACACCATCTTTTCCAGTCATTTCATCCTTAAAGAATAACCGGATATTGCCATCTTCTTTTTGATAAACATCTTTTGTTTTGCCTTTGTAAATGAATTCCATAACGCACCCCTTTAAATTATTAAGTATTTTTGGAACAAACATAGGTTACCACATTCTTTTGTGAATGAAAATACTTATCAGAAACTTTTTGTTCGTTTTTTTATTAATATTCGGATAATAATCAAAAGGATGTCATCACATTATTCATAATTAACGAACGATCGAGCTTCTTTCACGTTTTCAGGCACAAAATAAGCTGATTCTTGGACTTTTTCTAGTGCGAAAAGCTTTAGTTTTCGTTCAATACCACCGCCATAACCAGTCACACTACCGGTTTTGCCAATCACTCGATGACAAGGAATGATAATCGAAATTGGGTTACTACCTACAGCGCCACCTACCGCTTGTGCTGACATCGTTGTTTTCCCCATTTTTTTTGCAATTTTTTGGGCGATTTCTCCATAAGTTGTTGTTTGACCATAAGGAATTTTCCGGATTTCTTCCCAGACTTTTGCCTGAAAATCAGTTCCTTGCGGCGCTAAAGGAAAATCAATTTCAGGTTGTTCTCCTCTAAAATAAGCATCTAACCAACGTTTGACTGTCAAAAACAAAGTGATATCCGATTTATTTTGATGAAGTAAGGGATTCTTTTTTTCAAACTCACTGCGATTATAATAAATCCCAGTTAGTGCTTGACCATCACTTGTTAAATAAATATCACCAATTGGCGAATCATATGTTTGCGTATAAATCTCCATTTTCGTCCCCACCTTTTTTATCTCTCCTTTCATTCTATGGCTTTAAAACCGTTTGTAAAGAATAAATGATTGAAAGAGAACAAAAAAAGAGCAGATCATCTTCTACTCTTTTCTTAGTTCATTCTTACTTAGCGCTTATCAAAATATTCTCTTGTATCCACTTCATCTTGTTTCAGTTGTTTAATCAAGCCTTCAACACCTGAAAAGGCCACTTGTCCGCGTAAATGGTGTAACCAACGGACTTCAACTTTTTCACCATAAACATCTTGATTAAAATCTAAAATATTGACTTCAACCGTTATCGGTCGATTTTTTTCAAAAGTATCGTTACGACCAATCGAACCCATTGAAGGGTACCATTGATCACCAATTTTTATTTCTGTAATATAAACACCCTCTGTTGGCAAATGGGTTGTTCTTGAAATTTGAATATTGGCTGTTGGATAACCAAGCGTACGACCACGAGCATCACCATGAACCACAGTTCCACCAAAAGTATAATCATAACCTAAAAGTTTTGAAACTTCTTCCATGTTCCCGGCATCTAACTCTTTACGTATCCGAGTAGAACTAATTTTCTCACCTTCTAGTGTCTCTTTAGGGACGGTTACAACTTCAAAACGTTCATTAGCGTAAGTCGTTAATCTCGGCATATCCGCAATATCACGTTTACCATAAGTATAATCAAAACCTGCCACAACAACTTGAGCATGTAGACCAACCATATATTGATCAACAAATGCTTGAGGAGCCAAGCCGGCAAAATCTGAAGTAAATTCAACAATATATAAATAATCAACACCAAATTGAGCCATCAAATTGGTTTTTTGTTCTAGATTCGTTAAATATTTCATCTCATCGACTGGAACTTTTTGAAAGACAATTGAGGGATGTTGATTGAAAGTCATCAATGCTAACTTCAAGCTTTTTTCATCCGCAATTTTGCGTCCTTGTTCGATGACTCTTTGATGCCCTTTGTGTACTCCATCAAAAAATCCAAGCACAAGAACAACAGGTTCTGTTGGGATTTTTTCTGGCTGATAAGGGTGTCGGATTTCAATAATTTGCATGTGTTTATGATTCCTTTCCTAACTCGTTTCTTAAAACTTTTCGAGGCTTAAGTATGCCTGTTTTGGTTGGGTGTGCTTCATATAGACTAACGACCATCCCTTGATAGTATATCGCTAATAAAGTCGTCGGCATTTCACTAAGACCAAGTTCTTGATACGTAAGACGCGCGCCATTTTTGATTTGTCCCCATAGCTCGTCAGTGATATCGATTCTTGGGAATTCTTGAACACCGTACTCAACAGGCAATAAGACCTCTGCTAATTGGTTATTCTCCATCAGTTTAGCGACTTGGTAAAGTGTTACGCCTTGTTCTTTCGTAAAACCACCACTAGCAATTCGGGTTAAATCAGACATGTGAGCGGGAACGCCTAACAAGACGCCAGTATCCACTGCTAATGTCCGGACATACGTTCCTTTACCACATGCCACTTTAAAACGCCAACGTTGCGTAGCTGTTTCAGGATCCCAAACAACTTCTGAAGTTCGCTCAAAGGAATCAATTTGCGCAATCCGTTTCGGACGCTCAACTGTTTCATTATTCCGAGCATATTCATACAATCGTTTACCATTGACTTTAACAGCTGAATACATTGGCGGAATTTGCGTAATTTCACCAATTAGCTTAGCCATCGCTGCATCAATTGCTTCATCGGAAAAAGGTGTCTCAATTCGCATTTGTTCGACAATTTCACCAGAAATATCTTCCGTTGTCGTACTATAGCCAAGTGTAATTTCACCTTCGTATATTTTGCCTGAATCCGTTAAAAATTCAATTACTTTTGTTCCTTTACCCACACAAATCGGTAAAATGCCATCAACATCTGGATCTAAAGTTCCACCATGTCCAACTTTTTTTGTTTTTAATATTCTTCTTAATTTAAAAACGCAATCATGACTTGTCATCCCGCGTTCTTTCCATAGAGGTAAAATTCCATCCATCGTTTTCACACCTTTAATAAACATTTCAACTGTCCCATTATAGCATGTTTCGAAACTTTAGACATTCCAAAGTTTTCAGCCATTAAAAAGAGAAAAAACAGAAGAACCCACATGAAATGAGTGCTTCTGTTTTTCAATACGACTAATTAGTCTCGATTTAAATTTCGTAACATTTCATCGATTTTATTTCCGTATGCAACGGATTCATCCAGTTCAAAAACAATCTCAGGCGTTTTATAAAGCGTTAAAACTTTACCTAATTCTCTACGAATCAAGCCAGTTGATTTGTCTAGTCCTGTTTGAGCCGCTTTTTTATCTGAAGCTAAATCAGACAAAATACTATAGTAGATTGTTGCTTGTTGTAAATCACCAGTTACTTGAACATCTGTGATATTCACATCTTCAACCCGAGGGTCACGTACTGTTTTTCGTAAAATCTGGTTGACTTCTTTTAAAATTTCTTGAGCGACACGACGATTACGATAGTTAGTCATGCGACATCCTCCTTATGATTTTAAAAATTTATTTTCTTTTAACTTCTTCCATCACGAAGCCTTCAATTACATCATCTTGTTGAATGTCATTGAATTTCTCGATCATTGCACCACATTCAAAACCAAGTTTGACTTCTTTAACATCATCTTTAAAGCGTTTCAAGCTTGCTAACTCACCTTCAAAGATAACAATGCTGTCACGGATGACACGAACGCCACTATCACGACGAATGAAACCTTCAGTAACGTAACAACCAGCAATTGTTCCAACTTTTGAAACTTTATACGTTTCACGAACAAGCATTTGACCTGTAATTTTTTCTTCAAATTCTGGATCAAGCATTCCTTGCATCGCTGTTTCAATTTCATCGATTGCGTTATAAATAACACGGTGTAGACGAATATCAACTTTCTCTGCTTCGGCTTGTTGTCTCGCTTGAATCGTTGGACGAACGTTAAATCCAATAACAATCGCGTTACTTGCTGCTGCTAATGTAATATCACTTTCATTAATCGCACCAACTGCTGAATGGACAATGTTTACACGAACGCCTTCAACATCAATTTTTTGTAATGAAGCTGATAACGCTTCGGCTGTCCCTTGAACGTCAGCTTTAATAATAACATTAACTGCTTTGATTTCGCCTTCTTTCAAGCTATCAAATAAGTTGTCTAATGTCACACGAGTATTGCTGCCGCGTTGTTCTAGAACCGCACGTTTTGCACGTTCTTCTCCTGCAGCACGCGCTGTTTTCTCATCTTCAAACGTTACAAAACGATCCCCTGCTTGAGGGACATCATTTAATCCAGTAATTTCAACTGGTGTTGCTGGACCTGCTGCTTTGTCACGACGACCAATATCATTCGTCATTACACGAACACGACCAAACGTATTTCCGACAACGATTGGGTCTCCAACATGCAACGTACCTTGTTGAACAAGGAGTGTCGCAACTGGACCTTTCCCTTTATCTAAACGTGCTTCAATAACTGTACCAATTGCACGTTGTTTAGGATTTGCTTTTAAGTCTTCAACTTCGGCAACTAATAAAATCATTTCTAACAGTTCTTCGATATTTTTACCAAATTTCGCTGAGATTTCAACAAAAATTGTATCGCCCCCCCATGCTTCTGGAATTAAACCTTGGTCGCTTAATTCTTGCATTACATGTTGTGGGTTTGCTGCTGGTTTATCGATTTTGTTAACTGCAACAATAATCGGTACACCGGCTGCTTTGGCGTGGTTAATCGCTTCAATCGTTTGCGGCATCACACCATCATCTGCTGCAACGACTAAAATAGTAATATCTGTGATACTTGCTCCACGTGCACGCATACTTGTGAAAGCCGCGTGACCCGGTGTATCTAAGAAAGTAATGGGTTTACCGTCAATATCGATTTGGTAAGCACCGATGTGTTGCGTGATACCACCGGCTTCACCACTTGTTACACGTGATTTACGTAGTGTATCAAGTAATGTTGTTTTACCATGGTCAACGTGTCCCATAATTGTAACAACTGGTGGACGTGAAACTAATTCCTCTTCATTCACTTCTTCGACTTCAAAGAATTTATCAATGTCAGCGATGTCTACTTGAACTTTTTCTTGTGGTTCAATGCCATAATCTGTCGCTAATAATTCAATTGTATCTTTATCTAATGGTTGGTTTTGGTTAACCATGACACCCATCATGAATAGTTTTTTAATAATCTCAGCTGGCTCGCGGTAGATTTTTTTAGCAATATCAGCTACGTTCATGCCATCTGTGTACTCTAAAACTTCCGGTAGCTCACGGAATTTACGTGCTGGAACAGCTGGTTTCACTTCTTGTGATTGCTGTTTGCCTTTGCGGCCTTTTTTGTTGAAACGTTGACGGTTTTGGTTGTTACCCCAACCTGAATTACGTCCTTGATTCGAATTACCACGACCTTGTTGATTCGAACGATTTTGATTTTGGCCTTGGTTTGAACCTTGATTGTTTGAACGGTTTTGTCCTTGGTTTTGGCTTTGGTTTGAGCTTTGTGCCGGACGGCTTTGACCTTGACCTTGGGCTGGACGATTTTGGTTCGATCCTTGCGCTGGGCGGTTTTGCCCTTGACCTTGAGCCGGACGATTTTGATTTGAGCCTTGCGCTGGGCGGTTTTGCCCTTGACCTTGAGCCGGACGATTTTGATTTGAGCCTTGTGCTGGGCGGTTTTGCCCTTGGCCTTGGGCCGGACGATTTTGATTCGATCCCTGTGCTGGGCGGTTTTGGCCTTGGCCTTGAGCTGGACGATTTTGTCCTTGGCTTGGTTTTTGACCTGAGCGGTTTTGGCCTGATTTTTTATTAAATGATTGACGAATTGAACGCTCTTGCGCTTCAGAGATTACTGCCATGTGGTTCTTAACTGTAATTCCTAGTGTGTGTGCTTTATCGATAATTTCTTTACTCGATGTATTCATTTCTTTTGCAATTTCATAGACTCTTTTAGTAGTCATGTAATCACCTTCCTAACCTAGTAATAGTTCCTTCATCTTCTCAGCAAATCCACGGTCTTTAACGCCTACGACCATCCGACTTTTGCCAATTGCCTGACTTAACTCGTTTGAATTAAAATCAGTTGAGCAAGAAACTTCGTAAAAAGAACTTTTGTCTTTTATGTTTTTTTGTGTATTTTTTCCAGCATCGTTAGCGATAAAAACAAGATGCACTTTTTGTGCTCGAATGTCTTTCAAAGTTAACTCTTCACCAGAGACTAATTTACCTGCGCGCATTGCGAGGCCTAATAAATTTAATGCTTTTTGTTTATTCATTTGCAAACAACTCTTTTCGGGCTTTTTGATGCGTAACATAATCTAGTAATTCTTGGTAGAATTCATCTGAGATTTTTGTTTCTAAAACGCGATCAAAAACCTTTTTATCCCAAGCTTCTTGGGCTTCTTTTGGTTCGAGCGCTAAATAAGCGCCACGACCAGGTGCTTTACCTGTTGGATCGATTGAAACAACCCCTTCTTTAGAACGGGCAATGCGTAACAATTCTTTTTTCGGAAACATTTCACCCGAAACAACAGATTTTCTCATCGGAATTTTTCTTTTTTTCATACAAATCCCACCTCGAAATTATTCTTGTTCGAACGTTACATTTTCATAATCATCCGCAGTCATATCTGGGTTTTCCATAATTTCTTGATTAACGGCTGATTCGTTGGCAGCTTCTTCTTTTTCTAAGTTTTCGTAATAGCTCATCATGTCAGACTCTGATTTAATATCAATCTTGAATCCAGTTAGTTTTGCAGCTAAACGAGCATTTTGGCCACGTTTACCAATCGCTAATGATAATTGATAGTCAGGTACGACTACTGTACAAGCTTTTGGATTGTCAGCTGAGAAAATCACATCGCTAACTTCTGCCGGGTTTAAAGCATTCCCGATAAAGACTGCTGGATCTTCACTCCACTCAACAATATCCATATTTTCGCCTTTTAATTCATTCACTAATGCTTGAACACGTTGTCCTTTTGGTCCAACACATGTACCAACTGGATCAACATTTGCATCGTGTGAGCGAACCGCAATTTTTGAACGATCGCCTGCTTCACGTGCAATGCTGACAATTTCAACCGTACCATCATATACTTCTGGTACTTCTTGCTCGAATAAGCGACGTAATAAATCGGGATGGCTACGACTTACAAAAACTTGAGGCCCTTTTGATGTATTTTCCACTTTAGATACGTAAACTTTAATTCTGTCATGCGGTTGGTAAAATTCGTTTGCCATTTGGTCTTGTTTTGATAAAACCGCTTCGATTTTACCTAAGTTCACATAAATGTAACGATTGTCTTGGCGTTCAACGATTCCTTGCATAATATCATTTTCATAGGCACTGAATTCAGTATAAATAATATTACGTTCTGCTTCGCGTACACGTTGTAAAATAACTTGTTTAGCCGTTTGTGCTGCAATACGTCCGAAATCTTTTGGTGTTACTTCAAAACGAATCTTATCTCCAATTTCGTAAGCCGGATTAATTAAAATCGCATCTTTTAATGATACTTCTAATTGAGAATCCATCACTTCTTCTGTTACTTCTTTTACTGCATAAACATGGATATTTCCTTTTTTATTATCAAAAACAACTTCCACGTTTTGTGATTGGCCATAATGGCGTTTATAAGCTGAAATTAAAGCCGCTTCTAGCGCTTCAATTACGACTTCTTTAGCGATGCCTTTTTCTGCTTCTAATGCATCTAAGGCGTTTAACATTTCTTTACTCATCTTCTTTGAATCCTCCGTTATTAAAATTGAACCGCTAAACGAGCTTGGGCAATATTTTTACGTTCAAAAGTCATTTCTTTTTCTCTTGTTTTGATACGCACTTTCAACACTAATTCTTGATCGTCAAACGATTGTAAAAAGCCTTCGTATTGTTTTTCGCCGTCAACTGATTGATAGAAAGAAACATGAATATACTCACCTAAAGCTTTTTCATAGTCACTTTCTTTTTTCAATGGACGTTCTGCTCCAGGAGACGAAACCTCAAGAAAATAAGCTTGTGGAATTGGATCTGGATCAACTGCATCTAAGGCATCACTTAAACGTTCACTAACAAGCGCACAGTCTTCAAGATCAATACCGCCTTCTTTATCAATAAACACACGTAAAAACCAGTTTTTTCCCTCTTTGGCAAATTCTACCTCAACTAACTCAAAATTTTCCGCTTCCAAAATCGGTGTTACTAAATCCGTAACAGTTTCCACAACCGTACTCAAAATGTGATCCCTCCTTTAATATCTCGTAACGCAAGCCAATTCATTCCATAAAAAGAGTGAGGGGAAAATTGCCCCTCACTCGACTCAAGTATCATTACATTTAGAAATATAACATATCTTTTCAGAAAATTCAAGGAAATCGTGCCTAACTCACATTTCTTCATTTTCTATTTACTACGATTTAAAACATCCGCGACAATTGCATCTACAAACATATCTAACGTTTGAACACTTGTTTCTTTTGAACCATAACGACGAATGTTAACTGCGGAATCATTCACTTCCTGGTCGCCGACAACGATTTGATATGGAATTTTTTGTGTTTGAGACGCACGAATTTTATAACCCAATTTTTCATTGCGGTCATCTAACTCAACACGAATGCCTTTTTCTTGCAGACGTTCTTTTACTAATTGTGCGTATTCATGGTGCGCTTCAACTGAAACTGGAATAATTGTCGCTTGAATTGGTGCTAACCAAGTTGGGAACGCGCCTTTGTATACTTCTGTTAAGTAAGCAACAAAACGTTCCATTGTTGAAACAATTCCACGGTGAATAACGACTGGACGGTGACTGTTCTCTCCATCTTCACCCACATAAGTTAAATCAAAACGTTCTGGTAATAAGAAGTCTAATTGAATTGTTGACAATGTTTCTTCATTACCTAAAGCTGTTTTAACTTGCACATCTAATTTTGGTCCATAGAAAGCTGCTTCACCTTCTGCTTCAAAATATTCTAGACCCACTTCATCCATTACTTCTTTTAAGACTTTTTCCGCGTGATTCCACATATTGTCATCATCAAAATATTTTTCAGTATTTTTCGGGTCACGGTAACTTAAACGTAAACGGTAATCCGTAATATTAAAGTCTTCGTAAACAGCCGTCATTAGATTGAGTGTGCGTTTAAATTCATCTTTAATTTGATCCGGACGAACAAATGTATGACCGTCATTTAAAGTCATCTCACGTACACGTTGTAATCCAGATAATGCACCTGATTTTTCATAACGGTGCATTTGACCAAGTTCAGCAATACGAATTGGTAATTCACGGTATGAATGAATATCGTTTTTATAAACCATCATGTGATGTGGGCAGTTCATCGGACGTAAGACAAGCATTTCACCATCACCCATGTCCATTGGTGGGAACATGTCTTCATGATAATGTGCCCAGTGACCAGATGTTTTATAAAACTCCACGTTTGCCATAATTGGTGTATAAACATGTTGGTAACCTAAAGCAATTTCTTTATCGGTAATGTAGCGCTCGATTGTACGGCGAATTGTCGCACCTTTTGGTAACCAGAATGGTAAACCTGCACCAACTTCTGGTGATAGCATAAATAAATCTAATTCTTTTCCTAATTTACGATGGTCACGCTCTTTGGCTTCTTCACGCATTTGGATAAATTCTTTTAAGGCTTTTTTATCAAAAAAGGCTGTTCCATAGACACGTTGCATCATATGATTATCAGAATTACCGCGCCAGTAAGCACCAGCTACTGAAAGTAATTGGAAAATTTGAATACGGCCAGTTGAAGGCATATGTGGTCCACGACATAAATCAACGAAATCACCTTGCTCGTAAGCTGTAATAATTTCATCTTCTGGCAAATCATTAATTAACTCTTCTTTATAAGGGTCGCCTGCAAATAGTTCTAACGCTTCTGCTTTTGATAAAACGCGGCGAACAATTGGATGATTTTCTTTAACGATTTTCATCATCTCTGCTTCAATCGCTGGTAAATCCTCCGCAGTTAATGGGTGTTCCCCATTATCTGTATCGTAGTAAAAACCTGAATCGATCGCTGGGCCAACGCCAAAATGAATATTTGGGTATAAATGACGCATCGCATGAGCCATTAAGTGAGCAGTTGAATGACGTAATAAAGTGAGTGCATCCTCGTGGTCAGGTGTAATAATTTCTAAAGCCGCATCAACTTCAATACCAAAATCTAAATCAACTAATTCACCATTGACTTTTCCAGCTAATGCTTTTTTCGCTAAACTTTTTGAAATGCTTTCTGCGATTTCTTTGGTTGTAATCCCAGCTGCAAATTCTTTAATTGCGCCGTCGGGAAATGTTACTTTAATCATTTTTTATCCTCCTAAATATAATATTTTTATTGTAATTCCTGTTTTTTTACAATAAAAAAAGCCCTCATACCGCTTATGCGATATTAGGACGTATCATCGTGGTTCCACCTAAATTTCAATATATAATCAAAACATTATATATTTCTCAAACGTGATAACGGAAACGACCGCCTCTGCTTCGACAAAGGTTCGTAAAAAAGTGGTCATTCTTTGGTTTTCTTCTGGAAAATTTTCAGCCAAGCTTTTCCTCTCTAATAGAAGACTCTCAAATGCAGGTGTCTTTTTTATCAATCAAATATGTTTTCATTTAAACACTTCTAATAAAAAAATGCAAGTCTCTTTCGCTTTTTCTTTTATTTTTTTAATCAATAGCAAATAAAAAACTTATCCTGGTAATAAATCTTATTTATTTAATAAAAATACAAATACAACCTATCGCACGACTTATCATTTGTTATAATATAAGAAAAATGAATGGAAGGAGCGGTACTACGGATGTCTTACCTCTTTGCCAACGATTACTAGCTATCGCGCAAAGCGGAAAAACTTTTGGAAAAGATAGCTACGATCAAGAACGCTACCAAGAAATTGAAACGATTGCTTTAACATTAATGAGTCAATTAGGTAATGAACCAATCGAAACACTCCATAACCTTTTTTCGGCAGAAAAAGGTTATGCTACACCTAAGGTCGACGTGCGAGCCTTGATTACTAAAGACAACCAAGTCCTGTTAGTACAAGACAGTCGCACAAAAGAGCGGTCCCTTCCCGGTAGATTCACTGAAGTCGGCTTGTCACCAACTAAAAATATCCAATTAGAAGTCTTAGAAGAAACAGGACTAAAGGTCAACGTGGGACCGCTAGTTGCCATTTTTGATACTCAGCAAACAAATAGTCCCCAGATTTTTCATTTCTATAAATTGGTTTTTTATTGCGAAGTACAGTCAGGAACTTTTAAAGCGAATGCTGAAATAAGCGCTGCTAGCTATTTCCCTTGGGAGCAGCTACCGACTCTTTCCAAAAAAAGAACGACCAATAAGCAATTGAACATTCTTAAAAATCTTGAAAAAGACATTCATATCGACGGAGGCCTCTCGCATGCAAACAAAAGTCCTAACAATTAGCGGAATTACTGCAGGTGGGAAAACAACGCTTAGCCGTGCCCTGTTAAATTAACAACCTGAAATAAAAATAATCGCTTTTGATGATTATAGTATCAATGCTTTGCCGGGTGCCCCTTCGTTTGATTTTTTCAAGGAAAATCCACTTGTCGCTATTAATCAATACGATTTGTCCGCATTAATAAATGATTTCGATCATGCTTATGGTAAATTCCCATTAATTCTGCTTGATTTTCCTTTTGGTAGAACACACCACACGCTCAATCCATTCATCGATCAAGCCTGCTATGTGCAAACTCCCTTTGATATCGCATTTCCTCGTTACATTCAACGGGAATTCACGCCACAAAGTAACCCTCAGGAGATTTTCGACTGGTGCCAAACGTATATTCAGTTTGTCCATCCCCTCGTTGCATTACATGAAAAAATCGTCTTACCTTCATGCGATATGGTTTTAGATGGTACGAAGCCGCCTGAACAAAACGCATTACAGTTACTACAATTTATTCAAGCAAAATCCTGATTCTTAATCACTGATGAGAATCGGGACTTTTTTTCGTATTCTATCGCGTTATGTGCTATACTTTTAAGGTCAAATTTTTAGGAGGTATGCCCCATGACTACCCGTGAGTTAGAGAAAAAACAATTAGTGAAAATGATCCAACTAATAGATAACGAAAAAGAAATTATCAAAAAACAACAGGAACAAAGCATTGATTCCTTACAAGACCAATTAAAAGAGGTCGCCGATAAAAAAATTAATACTGGTTCAGAAGAGGCCTTCTATGAATCCGTTGTTGAATATCAACAACACGAACAAGATTTATTACTCCGTTACCAAACATCAGAAGCTCAAAAAAAACGGATGAAGACCTTAAGCGTAATGGAAAAATCACCTTATTTTGCAAGAATCGACTTTAAAGAAGGACTCGAACCTGAAGAAACCTTATACTTAGGAATTGCCTCTTTACGTGATAAAAATGAAGACACGTTAGTCATTGACTGGCGGGCGCCAATTGCCAATTTATATTACGAAGGGACATTAGGTCCTACTTCTTATAGTACCGATACGGATAGTTTTGATGTTGAGCTGCTCTTAAAACGCCAATTTAAAATTCAAGACGGCGAAATGATTTCAATGGTTGATACAGCTGAAAACATTAACGATGATTTTTTATTAGAAATTTTAGATGAAGCGTCATCAGGACAAATGAAAAACATCGTTTCAACTATCCAGCAGGCACAAAATGAAATCATTCGTGATACAAGCAATAAAGTCCTCCTAATTGAAGGAATTGCCGGTAGTGGTAAAACTTCCGCTCTTTTGCAAAGAATCGCCTTCTTAATGTATCGAAATCGTAAGTGGTTGGAAGATGATCAGATTTTACTTTTTTCACCTAATCACTTGTTCTCGGATTATATTTCGCAAGTCTTACCTTCGTTAGGTGAAAGTGAAGTTCCAACCCGTACCTTTAAAGATTTCTTACAACAATTATTACCAAAGTATGGCATTACGAGCGAAGAAGAAGATGAAAGCCACTTCTTATCTGGTAAAAATGACAACATCGGAAAATTACTGAACAGCTTAGAACTCGTACGCCGTATCGATGGCTATATCGAAAGCATCACAGCTGTCGGCCCCCTTTTCCGAGATCTAAAAATTAAAGGTGAGCTATATATTTCTAAGAAACAAATTCGCCAGTGGTATAAAGACACGAACCCAAATCTACCTCTTTATCAACGCAGCCAACTACTACAAACGAAACTATTAAAGAAAATTGGTGGACTTGAAAGAGACGAACTCCGCAAACCTTGGGTGAAAGAAGAAACAGAAGAACGTCTGCAAGAACTATTTGAAAACGATCCACATCAAGAGTACACCGAAGAAAATGAGCGACGCCTACGTAAAAAAATTCGTATGCAACTCGTTCGTAAAAAGTTTCGCAGTTTAACGATTGGAGTTAAAAACTTCCAATTCATCAACAATCCAAAACAATATCTGCATTTCTTACAACAAGTGCCACAGTCAATCTTAAACGATTTTAATTTAACAAAAACTCAATGGCACGAGTATTTGGTCAAGGTTAAGCAACAGTTTCGTAATCGTCAATTATCACAAGAAGATGGTATTTTATTCTTTTTATTATCAAAAGGTCTCTTCCCTATTTCAAATGAACAAAAAGCTCGTTTTATTTTCATTGACGAAATGCAAGATTTCCCACCTTCGCAAGTAGCCTTGTTAAGAACCTTGTATCCAAAAGCAGGCATCAGTTTATGTGGTGACTTAAATCAAAAAGTTTTCGGTAACGAAACAATCGTTGATTCGCTTGATTATCTATTCCCAGATGAATCACTCGCTCGTTATCAATTAACAACAAGCTATCGCTCAACAAAAGAAATTACTGATTTTGCCAACCAATTTTTAACACAAGAAGATCAAGTGAAAACAACGGCTCGTAACGGAAAAGTTCCTACACTGATTTCAGCTGAAACAAACGAAAAACTTGTTCAAGCCTTGTTAAACGAGTCCTTTGCAACACACAAAAATCATCCTCACTGGCGAATTGCGATTATCGGAAAAACCGTTGAAGAATGTGAAAAGCTCTATGCTCAGTTTGATGAACAAACGCAACATGACATTCAACTGATTACCTCAGAAGATGATTTCATGAAACGTAACATTATGATTATTCCTGCTTACTTGGCAAAAGGCCTTGAGTTTGATAGTGTCTTCGCTTGGAATATTGGCGAGAACTTCTCGACTCACCACGATCAATTGGTTCTATATACCATTGCAACGCGGGCAATGCATGAATTAACACTGCTCGTTCCAGCTGTTCAAAGTCCTTTATTTACTTTAACAACATCTAATACTTATCAATAAAGCCAAAAAGGTTCCTAAAATGTCAAAAGACATTTAGGAACCTTTTTCTTACATAAGTGGTGCAAATATTTTCAAGACCCAACCGGTAATTTTTGTTAGAGCTTTTTCTTTTTGAACATCTTCTAACGTTACCTTTTGAGAAAGGCTTAAAGTTTTTTTAAAGTCTTCACTAATTTCTTCAATCGATGGAACATCTTCCAAATAAACACCACATTCAAAATGATGATAGAAACTACGGTAATCTAAGTTAACCGTACCTACCGTTGCCTTGTATTGATCAACTAAAAAAACTTTAGCGTGAACAAATCCAGGTGTGTATTCATAAATGTTAACCCCCGCTTCAATCAGTGTCTTATAATGACTTTTGGCTAAAGCAAAGGCATATTTCTTATCTGGGACGTGGGGTAAGATTAAATCGACTTTGACACCACGCTTTGCCGCAAAAGTTAAAGCCGTTTCCATCTCTCCATCTAAAATTAAATAAGGCGACATGATTTGCACTGAATCCTGCGCTTTATTTAGCAGGTCAAAATAAATCATTTCTCCTACTCGTTCTGCATCCAACGGTGAATCTGCGTATGGGACAACCCAGCCTTTCGCTTCATCGTCTTTTAAAATTTTTTCTTTGGGAACATTTAGCCATTGTCCAAAATCTGAAGTGTCACTATTATTAGCCCATATCTGTAAAAACATTAATGTAAAACTTTCAACCGCCTCGCCTTTCACGCGAACAGCGGTATCTTTCCAATGGCCAAAACGTTCCACTTTATTAATATATTCATCGGCTAAATTCACTCCACCGGTAAAAGCGACTTGTCCATCAATCACACAAATTTTACGGTGATCACGGAAATTATAAACGGTTGAAACAAATGGTTGAATTGGCGAGAACACTCGGCATTTAATTCCCATTTTTTCTAACTCTTTCGAATACGAGCGTGGTAATAACGAAAACTCACAAAAACCGTCATACATAAAACGGACTTCGACGCCTTCTTGTGCTTTTTGAATTAAAATTTCTAAAATCGCACTCCACATTTCACCTTTGCCGACAATAAAATATTCCATAAAAATAAATGATTTTGCTTGTTTCAATTCTTCTAAGAGTGCAGCAAACTTTTCTTCTCCTGAAGGAAAATAAGTCACATCTGAATTTCGATAGGCAGGATAGGTATTCGTTTGATTCAAAAAGGAAACAATTCCTTTTAAGTCCTTATTAGCTTCAAGTTCCTTTTTTACTTTTGGCTGACTTTGAATCAAATGATGGCTATTTCTAATAATATCGATTAGACGACGGCGTTCATAACGATGTCCAAATTCCAGTTGGGTATAAAGATAAAGTAAAATCCCAACTACTGGTAAAACAGTGAAAACCACCATCCAAGTCATCTTCACACTATTATCACTCGAACTATTAAACAACAAGGTATAGCCGGTCAAAGTAAAGACTAAATTTACCGTATAATATAGATGGATATAATTAGTCGCAACATAATTCAACAGACCGAATAACAATAAAACTTGAATCAACAATAAAACTAAAATAATACCAAATCGACTAAATAGTAACTGTAATGCCCCACGTTTACTTTTTTCAAATAACTCTTTATTCTCTTTTTTCATTGGGCCTCCGACTTTTTTAAAATTCTAATAATTGCGTTTCTGGATATTTTAAATGAATAATTTTAAAAATGACTCGCAATTCTGACATATTTTGTTGATTTTCCCTATCAAAGATTTTACTATGGCGACCAATTCCTCCATTATCAATCAATTTATTGACCCGATTCCAATCAATAAATTCTTCCAAGCTGGAAATTTGGCTGAGTGGAAAACCAGAACCATCTAAAATTTCAGACAATCGAAAAGATAAATAGGCACTGTCTATTACTAGATTATGAGGATTATTGACATAAATAGAATCTTCCCTTGGCGTTTTCATAATGGCTTTCTTTGGTTTGTTTTCTAAATACCAATCCAATAAATAAAAGAAGGCCTCCATACGAACTGGCTCATCAAATAATCGATAAGAGTCTTCAGACATGCGAAAAACAAGCGGGATTAAGTACTTGTCTTTATAGATTAACATTGGTGCCCGCTTGACCGAGCAAGTTAAATAGCGATTTAAATAACTCATTCCGCGATAATCGCCTAAACGATATCCTTGGACCCCAAATTTTTTATATCGTTCACACAAATAAGAGCAATCACTAATCGTCACAGAAACTTCTGTTAATTTTTCGTATCCACTTAAAATCCGATCAAACGGTTCCAAAATAACGGCTTGTTCCATTAGATCTCTCCTAACTTAATTATTGATTGGTCGATGTTTAAATTTCATTGTTGCTTCTACTGCTTCTTGCCAGCCTTGATACAAATTCTCACTAGTAGCACTTGGCATTTGTGGTTCAAACGTTTCAGCATTCATATAGACGGTTTTAATTTCATCAAAACTTTGCCAAAAACCAGTTGTTAAACCTGCCAAAAAAGCAGCTCCTAACGCAGTCGTTTCTAAAAACGCTGGCCGTTTTACTTTTGTTTGCAAAATATCCGCCTGAAACTGCATTAAAAAGTCATTTTTAGAGGCACCCCCGTCAGCTTTAAGCAATGTTACTGGGACATTGGCATCGTGAACCATCGTCTTAACCACATCGGCTGTTTGGTAAGCTAAAGACTCAACGGTTGCCCGGATAAAATGAGCCTTATTTGTTCCACGAGTAATTCCAAAAATCGCGCCTCGTGCTTCTTGATCCCAATAAGGTGCACCTAGTCCCGTAAAAGCCGGTACAACGTAGAGGTTATCGCTATCGACTACCGCTTCACAGTAATTTTTCGTTTCTGCAGCATTTTCTATCAATTCCAGACCATCACGCAACCATTGAATAGCAGAGCCCGCCACAAAGATACTGCCTTCTAGCGCATAAGTCACTTCGCCATTCATTTGATAGGCAATCGTTGTAATTAGCCCATTCTCTGAAACAATCGGCTTGTTCCCCGTATTCATTAAGATAAAGGCACCAGTACCGTATGTGTTTTTAATCATCCCGGTTTTCAAGGCACCTTGACCGATTAGTGCCGCTTGTTGGTCACCCGCAATTCCTGCGATTGGAATTGTTTGACCAGAAAATAAATAATCACTCGCATCGGTATAACCAAAAATTTCTGCATTTGAAGCTACTTCAGGCAAAAGACTAGCCGGTAACTCAAATAAATCAAGTAACTCTTGGTCCCAAGTTAAGTCATGAATATTAAATAACATCGTGCGACTGGCATTTGTAATATCGGTCTTGTGAACTTTGCCACCCGTTAAATTCCATAGCAGCCATGTATCAATCGTTCCGAATAAAAGTTCACCTTTTTGAGCTCGCCCTTTGATTTCTGGTTTTTGTTCAAATAACCACTGAATTTTTGTCGCTGAGAAATAGGAATCAATCGGTAATCCAGTTTTAGCTTTGACTAACGCTTCGTGCTCTTGCGCTTTCCAGTGATCTGCCACTTTACTGGATTGTTTCGATTGCCAAACAATCGCATGATATACGGGTTCTCCTGTTACTTTATCCCAAAGTACCGTTGTTTCCCGCTGATTGGTAATTCCAATTGCTTTTATCTCTTCTGGATGAATTTTCCCTTCAATTAAAACACCTGCAATCACATTTTGTACTGAATTCCAGATTTCAATTGGATCTTGTTCCACCCAACCTGGTTGAGGGAAAATCTGTGAAATTTCTCTTTGACTTGACGCATATGCATGCCCATCTTGGGTAAAAGCAATCGCTCGGCTACTCGTTGTTCCTTGATCAATTGCTAAAATATATTTTTTCTCCATCAGATACCCTTCCTCCACTCAAATTCTTCTGTAAGGTATATTATAACATACCAAATTACAGCTGCGAGCAAATAAAAAAGAGAAGAAAAATTTTCTTCTCTTTTTTATGTTAGTCTAGTGACACATTATGATAAACCTGTTGAACGTCTTCTAAATCTTCTAAGACATCGATCATTTTTTCGAATTTCACAAGGTCATCGCCTTCTAAAGTCACTTCATTTTGAGGAACCATTTGCATTTCAGCCATGCTAAATTCTGAGATTCCTTTTTCTTTTAATGCGACTTGAATAGCATTAAAATCATCTGGCTCGCCATAAACAATAATTTGACCTTCTTGCGCTTCAACATCTTTTACATCAATTTCTTTTTCCATCAAATATTCTAAAATATCATCGGCATCGTCACCTGGAAAAGCGATTAACGCAGTGTAGTCGAACATGTAAGCAACTGCACCAGAAACACCCATATTTCCGCCGTTTTTACCAAAAGCTGCACGCACATCAGATGCTGTACGATTCACATTGTTCGTTAACGTATCAACAATTACCATTGAACCATTTGGTCCAAAACCTTCATAACGAAGTTCTGAAAATTGTTCATCACTTGAACCTTTTGCTTTATCAATCGCACGATCAATAATATGTTTTGGCACGTTATACATTTTCGCACGGTCAATTACAAATTTTAATTTTTGGTTTGAGTGGGGGTCTGGTTCCCCTGATTTTGCCGCAGCATAAATTTCAATTCCAAATTTAGCATACGTTTTACTTGTATTATTGTCTTTAGCCGTTTTCTTTTCTACAATATTTTGCCATTTCCGACCCATATTCCCACTTCTCTTTCTAAATTATTACCAATTCCTTAATAGCGAATCAGTGAATATCCTTAATTATTATACTTTGCAATTTTCATTCTGTGAAGCATTTTTTAACGATTCTTTATCTGAATTGGAAACCTACCAAAATTTTGTTCCTTAATCACCGGATGAGCCAATTGATAAATTTGATCTGAAGTAAGATTTAACGCCCATCTTTTCGCTTCGTTCTTTCCTATTTTAGAAACAATTGGTAAGTTAACGGACTCCTTGACTTGATTCAAATAATTTTTCCCTTGTTCTGTAAAGCCTAACACATGAATAATCGGTTGCTCCCAAGCAGTTTGCATATTTTCATTAGTAATACCTAATAAGACATAGCAACACAGGCGCTGTAATCGTGTTTGTGTATAACGTTTGGTTTTTATTTGTTGAATAAACTGCTTAAAATCATTGGCTGTTTGCGCACTTCTCTTTAACCGGTGCTCTAATCCTTCAGACATCTGATAAATTTGCTTAAGTTCTGTTAATGAACGCACCAGTAATTGATATTTCAATAACGGCCAAAAATCTTGCCAAAAAACGTGATAATGGGTTAAAGATTCGAGCGTTGCTTGGGGAACTGTATGGTCAATTACCGCATGTTTTAGTAAACCTTCGCGAATGGCTGTCGCACTCGCAATTTCTTGTTCGAGTGATTTTGAGTGATAGCCCTGAGCCAGCCGCTTAATCGGAAGTAAACGCATTGGTCGTTCATACGTCGCATTTTCTTGACTATAACTTAAACCTAAAACATGATTTGGTTGATTCGCTTGTTGCTGCCCCATTTCCGGGAAAATTTGATTCATCACTAGCTGCATTTTTTCAGCATACGTTTGATTTTGATTTTCGAGCTTTTTAAACAAAGCATCGATTGTTTCTTTTTCAATCAACATTTGCTGACCATAAGACTGATAATCAAAAGTAGAATCATAATCCGTCCCAAAACATAAACTTTCGCAACCTAAAGCTTGCAAAATCGCAATACTTCCTTTGGCGAAGTAATCCGCTGGTTGCAGCGCCCATTCAATCGGCAGTTCAACAACTAAATCAACCCCATTAAGTAAGGCGGCTTCTGCCCGTTGCCACTTATCGATAACAGCTGGTTCACCCCGTTGCAAAAAATTGCCACTCATCACAGCAATCACGACATTACTTTTTGATTGTGTTCGTGCTTGTTGGACATGATAAATATGCCCGTTATGAAAAGGATTATACTCAACAACTATTCCACATGCTTTCATGGCGTCCCCCCTTAAATAATAAAAACGAGGCTGTGACAAAAGTCTTCAGCCCCTCTCACTTATACAAACGCTCGATTAATAATTATTGTAAATCAAGCAACTATTACCGATAGGCAAATACTTGATTTATGATTTTATGACAAACGCCTTTTAGCAGTCTTGTGCCTTATCCTCTTATTTTTGACAAACAAAAAACCAACGACGACTTTTTTCATTTGGTTCAATATCAATAAAATCTGCATAAGTTTCCACTTTTTGAAAACCAGCATTTTCTAACATGCGTAAATAAGTCTCTAACGGATAGGTTCTTTCTTCATGCAGCTCATCTTCACGTACAAACTTGCCATCTTCATCTTCCACAAAAAATGTTAAAAAATGTTCGATGCTATGTTTTTCTTTACCAGGGTAACTATCCCATAAAAAGGCAAACTCTTCTGTTTGATAATGATAACTATAGCTCGAAAAGACTTCATCGACCTGATAAGTTGAATGCACATCAAAAATAAAGATCCCTTCATCTTCTAGCGTTTGGTAAACACCATCAAAAACTTGTTGCACGTCTTGTTCATCTTGCATGTAACATAGCGAATCCGAAAAACAAGTAACCGCCTCATAGGTACCACTATCAGCTAGATCAAGCATATCGCCTGCAACAAATTGAATATCTAACTCTGCTTCTTGGGCACGTGCACTAGCAATCATTAACATTTCTTCTGATAAATCAAGTGCTGTGACATCAAAATCATTTTGAGCGAATTCAACTGCTAACGCTCCTGTCCCACAAGCCAATTCTAAAATTTGTTTTTTCCCTTGTAAATGACGTAAAGAAAAATCGAGCCAACGTTGATACAACGTGGTATCCATTACTTCATCATAAACAAAAGCAAATGTTTCGTATGCCATGCTACTCATCAATCCATTCAGATATTGCTACAAGTGGCGCATCTGACCAAAGTTTTTCGAGATTATAAAAAGCACGTTCTGTTGTACTAAAGACATGGACAATCACATCGCCTAAATCAATCAATATCCATTTACCGCCTTCTTTACCTTCAACACGGTTGACTTTAATTTTTGCTTTATGTGCTTCTTCTACTACTGCATCGACAATTGCTGAAACTTGACGATCGCTATTTGCAGAACAGATTAAGAAATAATCCGCTAATAACGAAATCTCTTTCACTTCTAAAGCCATAATATCTTCGGCACGTTTACTATCGGCAGCTTTAACTGCAATTTCTAAAATTTGTTTACTATCTATGGGAATCTCCTCCTAGTTTTTTATACGCTACCCATTTGTTATACGTTTCTAACGTTTTTGGGTAGATTGGTAATTTTTTTGCTATTAAATAAAGCAATGTTTGCTGCGTTTCATAAGCAACCGCCTGATTTAAATCGAGTTTTGCTAAACGACGAGCTTCATCAACTCCCGGAAAATTACGCCCAGCCTCAATGTAGTCTGCTACATAAATAATTTTATCTAAAAGCGTCATCTCAGCCGCCCCAGTCGTATGTAAACGGATCGCTTGAAGAATCATTTCATCTTCAATTCCTAATTCCGTTTGCACAAAATAAGCACCTACCACGCCATGCCAAATTTCATTGCCCCAATTTAACAATTCATGATCAAAACCTTGCTCATTAATGATGTAGCGAAACTCTTCATCACTGCGCTCTTTGGCATAGTCATGAGTCAAAGCCGCAATACTCGCTTTTTCAACGGAACAATCATATTGCTGAGCCAAGGCAACAGCACTTTCTTCGACTCCTAAGACATGTTGGAATCGTTTGTCGCTCATTTTACTTTGAACAGCCTGTATAATCGCTTCACGGATATACTCAAATTTCGTTGGTTGTACGGTCATCTTGATAAAGCCCCTTTTCGATAATGTACTGCCTTACAGTCTCTGGTACTAAATAACGAATGGAACAACCTTGAGCCGTCTTTGAGCGAACAATTGTTGAACTAAGCTCCATTAGCGGTACATCGACCCAAATAACAGAATAGGATGTTTCCTGCGGATAGTTTGGACGTTTGACCCCAACAAATTGCACCAGTGTCATTAATTCATCGATTCGGTGCCATTTAGGTAAGTAGTCAACCATATCGCCACCAATAATAAAATAGTAATCCGTGTCTGGATTAGCTTCTTTTAAAGCAAGCATCGTTTCATAAGTGTAGCTTGTCCCGCCACGAGTCAATTCAATCGTTTCAATCCCTAACATTGAATTACCTGCCACCGCTAATTCAAGCATCGCTAAACGATGATTCGCATCAATCGTTTCTTTAGGATCAACATGAGGTGGAATGAAAGACGGCATCAGATCGACACGATCTAATCCTAAACTACGACCAACTTGATCGGCGACGATTAAATGAGTGACATGGACGGGATTAAAATTTCCACCTAAGATACCGACTTGCTTACGGCCTTCTGTTGAAAATTGTACTTTCGTGACAGGAAGCGTGTGGACGCTTTGGATTGTTTCAATCCCCATTTCAGCTCACCAACCTTTTTATATTCTACGAACTTGTTCTGAAATTTTACGGTATTTATCTTTTGATGACGGTTTAAATACTACTAAAATTTTTCCAATAATTTGGACAACTTGACACTTTAAAGCAGCTTCTAAAGTTGCTGCTACTTCCTCAGGCGTCTCATCGGTATTTTGTAACAATGTAATCTTAATTAATTCACGTTTTTCAAGTGCCTCTCCAACTTGTTGAATCATGGCATCGTTAACGCCACCTTTACCTACTTGAAAAATCGGTTGTAAATGGTGTGCTTGACTACGTAAAAAACTTTTTTGCTTTCCTCTTAAATCCATTATATATCTCCTTAAATTAACGCTTTTCTTTTTAATACGGCGACCCCTTTAGGTGCCCAACCTGCAACAACTCCAGGTTTTGTAACTGTTACCCAACCTAATCCTGAGAACACGATATCAGTCTTTTCTTTAATTGAAAATTCATAACGAACCAATTCTGGAAAATCAGCAACTTCGCTTGAACGTGGTGGTTGTAATAAGCCGCCTACATGTTTTTGATAAAACTCATCGGCTTTTTCTAATTTTGTCCGGTGGATTTCTAAATCGTTTGATAAATAGGCCGTAAATGGACTTTTCTCACCTTGGATAAAATCAAAACGTGCCAAACCGCCAAGGAATAATGTTTGCCCAGCATTTAATTGATAAGTCTTTGGTTTGATTTCTTTATGCGGTGTCACAATTTTTAAATCTTTTGCTCCTAAATAATGCGCCATTTGGTGACGATGAATAATCCCTGGGGTGTCGATTAAAGCATGCCCATCGTCCAACGGAATTTCAATCTTATCAAGTGTTGTTCCTGGGAAACGTGAAGTCGTGATCAGTTCCTGAATTCCGGCTGTTTGCTTAATGATTTGATTAATCAATGTTGATTTTCCAACGTTGGTAACACCGACAACATACACATCTTTACCTTTGCGATATTTTTCAATTGCTTTAAGTAAATGCTCCATTTCCTGTAGTTTCATGGCACTTGTCAGCATAACATCAATCGGACGTAAACCAACTTCATGAGCACGTTCTTTCATCCATTGCGTTAATTTCGGTGTTTTTAACGATCTTGGTAAAATATCGACTTTATTACCGACTAATAAAACAGGATTATCACCAACAAAACGATGTAAACCAGGAATTAGCGAGCCATTGAAATCAAAAATGTCGACAACATTAACAATTAACGCCTCTTTTTGACCAATTTCGTTCAGTAATCTTAAAAAATCATCATCTGTTAACGAAACATCTTGAATTTCATTGTAGTGACGCAAGCGGAAACAACGTTGGCAATATACTTCATCTGTCTCTAAGCCTTTTTCTAGCGCGCCTTTAGGTGTATAACCTAATTCATTTTTATCGGTTGTTTGAATCGTTACGCCACAGCCGATACATTGGATTTCTTCTATCATTTTAACTCCCCTTGCCAGACCATATCTGGGTGCTTACTTTTTAAGTATCTCATAATTTTACGTTCCATAAAACGGTTGAATTGCGTCTTCCAGCTATCCGTTTCAACAACAGGCTTCACTAAGACACTACGGACACCTGCCGTGTTCGAAGCTTTAATATCCGTCATAATTTGATCACCGACCATAATCACTTCGTCTTTTGTTAGTCCTAAACGTTTGACTCCTTGATTAATGCCTCTCGTGAATGGCTTTAATGCACGTGGAATAAATTCCAGGTTTAAAAATTTTAACGCTTCTGAAACACGGTCATGACTATTATTGGAAACAACAATAACTGGAATTCCAGCTGCTTGCATTCCTTCTAGCCAATGGCGCAATTCTTCCGTGCCATCTGGGTTATCCCATGCAATTAAGGTGTTATCTAAATCGGTCAAAATCGCTTTAATCCCTAAGCTGTGACAATGCTCTGGGGTAATTTGATAAATGGCTTCTACCATCCAAGTTGGTTTATATTTTGAAAACATATTTTCTCCTTTAAGCAAAAAATCAAGGAGCACCTCTTGTACTCCTCAACCGTTGATTATACAACAAATACTGACTAAAAAAAAGTTTTTATGATTGATTTCGCAATTATTTCTCTGGATTTAAAGCAATTTCTAAAATTTCGTCATAGATTGCAGCGGGTGCCGCTAAAAAATACTCGCGATCTTTGAAATTTAAAGACTCTCCATTCAAATTCGACATCTTCATACCGAGTGCAGCAAGGATAGCTCCTCCGGCCGCATAATCCCAAGGTGAAAGATTTGAAATATAAGCGACTCTGCGACCTAAAGCCATATGGGCTAATTCCACACCGGCACATCCCGACATGCGAACCCCCATCGAGCGATGTCCGATTTCTTGCATATGATAGACATTTTTTGCATACATTACACAATTCATGCCAATTAAACCGGCTGATAGCGAAGGAATAGTCGGAATCTTGACACGATCTTGGTTTAAATAAACGCCGATTGAAGGTCCTCCCCATAGAAATTCCTCTTTCATGACATTATAAATAAAACCTAACACGGGTTGACCATCATCATAAATACCAACCATAATACAAAAATTTTCACCTTCTAAAACAAAGTTCATTGTCCCGTCAATTGGATCGATGACGTAAACTCGTCCATCTAGACTTTCTAGTGCATGCTTGCCATTTTCTTCAGCTAATATATTAGCCGTCTCATCAAAAGCTAGAATACGTTCCACTAAGAATTCTTGTGTTTGTTTATCAAGATTCGTAACCAAATCGGTACGACTTGATTTGGTATCAATCTCAAGAACTTCTTGTGCTAAAGCCGTTTTTAACCTCTCGCCAGCCTCAATCATCCAATGCTTCATCTCATTAATTAAAATTTGCATATTATTTTCCTTTCATTTTTAGTATTGGTTTTGTTGTCTGCTTTGCCTCTTGTACAACATGGTATAACGAATACCCAGAAATTAGTTCAAATTCTTTGCCTAACTTCCGTTCTTCTCCAATACTTTTAACGACCGTTTTAAAGCCTCGATACTTGTTTAAAAATGTTTGTTTTTCAATTCCTTTTTCATAAGCCTCTTCCACAGCCGCCCATAAATCCATCACTAAAATCATTTCTCCAGTTGTCCATTCAATATCAATTGGGTATTGGTAATCTTTCATCTTATAAAACCTCGATTGTTTTTATATTTACTACTTCTATTTTAACATAACTTCAAAGAAAACCAAAAAGTAGATAAATAATACTAGCTATTTTTTAAGCTTCTCTAAACACTTGTTAACACCAAAGCTTACTCCTTTTTAATATAAATAAAAATACACCCTTTAGAAGTAAATCTTCTAAAGGGTGTATTTAATCTTATGAATGGATTGGTAAGCCTAAAGCCAATTCAGATGCATCCATTACGATTTCTCCTAATGATGGATGTGGGTGAATTGTTAAAGCAATATCTTCTGCGTTCATGCCAGATTCGATTGCTAACGCTAATTCAGAAACCATGTCTGATGCACCGACACCAGCGATTTGCGCACCAATAATTACGTGATCTTCAACAGTCGTTACTAAACGGATAAATCCTTCTGTTTTACCTAATGATAATGCACGGCCGTTACCTGCGAATGGGAATTTAACAGCTTTCGCTTCAATTCCTTGTTCTTTTGCTTCAGCAATTGTTAAACCAACTGATGCTAATTCAGGATCAGTGAAAGCGACTGCTGGCATTGCTTTGTAGTCTACTTCAACTTTTTTACCTGAAATTGCTTCAGCAGCAATTTTTGCTTCATAACTTGCTTTATGAGCAAGTGCTGCACCAGGAACGATATCTCCGATTGCATAGATATTTGGAACATTTGTGCGTCCTTGTTTGTCAACTGGAACTAATCCACGTTCGCCGATTGTTACACCAGCTAACTCTAATCCCATGTCATCTGTGTTTGGACGACGACCAACGGTTACCATTACATAGTCAGCAGTAACTGTTTCTTGTTTACCGTCAACTTCGTAAGTAACTGTTACGTCTTCACCGTTATCAACAGCTTCTTTAGCCATTGCTTTAGTGACAATTGTTACACCTTTTTTCTTGAAGTCATCTTCAACAATTTTCACCATATCTTTTTCGTAAGTAGGTAAAATTTGTGGTGAACCTTCTAAAATTGTTACTTCTGCACCTAAGTTTGCGTAAGCGCCACCTAGTTCAGCACCGATAACACCGCCACCGATAATAACTAATTTTTTAGGAACTTCTTTTAAGTTTAATCCACCAGTTGAGTCAATTACACGACCGTTGAATTTGAAGCCAGGAATTTCAATTGGGCGTGAACCAGTTGCCACAATTGCATTTTTAAATTCATAAGTTTGTGCTGCATCTTCAGTGATAACACGTAATGTTTTATCGTCTACGAAGAATGCTTCACCTTCAATGATTTCAACTTTGTTTTTCTTTAATAAGAAGCCAATTCCTGAAGTTAACTTGTTAACAACACCATTGTCTTTCCAATCTTGTGTTTGAGTGAAATCTAATGAAACGTCTGAAGCTGTTACACCAAACATTTGAGAGTTTAAAGCTTCTTGGTAATGATGACCTGCAGCGATTAATGCTTTAGAAGGGATACATCCGACGTTTAAGCAAACGCCGCCGATGTATTCTCTTTCAATAATTGCTACTTTTTGTCCCATTTGAGCGGCACGGATAGCAGCAACATAGCCGCCAGGGCCTGAACCGATTACTACTGTATCTAATTCTAATGCGAAATCTCCAACTACCATTTGTTTATCATCCTTCCATTAATAGTAACTCTGGATCTGCTAACAGACGTTTAATGTTGTTCATTGCTAATTGAGCAGTTGCACCATCAACAATACGGTGGTCAAAGCTTAATGATAATTTCATTACGCGACCCACAACAATTTCGCCTTCTTTGTTAACGATAGGTTGTTGAGCAATTGTACCGACACCTAAAATCGCTACTTCTGGGTAGTTAATAACTGGTGTGAAGAAACCGCCGCCGACTGAACCAATGTTACTAATTGTAACTGTACCATTACGCATATCTTCTGCTGCTAATTTACCTTCATGAGCTAACGCTGCTTTTGTATTGATTTCATCTGCAATTGCAAATAATCCTTTACGTTCAGCATTTTTTACGTTTGGAACGTATAAGCCGTTTGGTGTATCTGTAGCAATTCCAATATTGTAGTAGTTTTTATAAACTAACTCTTGTGTTGCATCATCAATTGACGCATTCATTACTGGGAATTTTTTCATAGTTGCTGTTAAAGCTTTAACAACATATGGTAAGAATGTTAATTTTGTATTTTGTGCTGCTGCAACGTCTTTAAATTTCTTACGTTGATCCCATAGATTTGAAACTTCAACTTCATCATGTAATGTTACGTGAGGTGCTGTATGTTTGCTGTTTACCATTGCTTTAGAAATAGCTTTACGCATTGGTGTTAATTTTTCGCGTGTTTCTAATTCTTCTAAGTTTGAGCTAAATAGTTTTGCTTCAGCTTTTGGAGCTGCTGCTTTTTCTGCTGGTGCTGCTGTAGCTGTTTCAGTTGACGCTGCTGCTACTGGAGCTGCTGACCCACCTGCTAAGAAGCTTTGAATATCTTCTTTAGTTACACGGCCACCATTTCCAGTTGGTGTTACTAAAGTAATATCAACGTCATTGTTTCTTGCGAATTGACGAACAGATGGCATTGCTAAAACACGTTTATCTGGATTTGACGCTGCTACAACTGTTGCTGGTGCTGCTGCTTGAGCAGGAGTTGCTTCAGCCGCTGCAGGTGCTGCAACTGATGCTGCATTGTTGTGTCCAGGTGCATCGATTTCAACTAAAACATCGCCTACGTTAGCAACTACGCCTTCTGCTACAACGATATTTGTTACTTTACCAGTTACTGGAGATGGGATTTCTTCAACTGATTTGTCGTTTTGTACTTCTAATAATGTATCGTCTTCATTGATTGTATCGCCAACACTTACGAACCATTTAACGATTTCACCTTCTGCAATTCCTTCACCAATATCTGGTAATTTAAATTGGAACACGCCGGCGCTTTCTACTTCTGGTAAAGCTGCTGGAGATGCTGGTGTTTGTTCTACTGCTTTAGCTGGTGTTGCTTCTTCACTTTCGTAACCAGGCGCATCGATTTCAACTAAAACATCGCCTACGTTAGCAACTACGCCTTCTGCTACAACAATTGCTTTAACCACTCCAGATACTGGAGATGGGATTTCTTCAACTGATTTGTCATTTTGTACTTCTAATAATGTGTCGTCTTCGTTGATTGTATCACCAACACTTACGAACCATTTAACGATTTCGCCTTCTGCAATTCCTTCACCAATATCTGGTAATTTAAATTGAAATGCCATGTTTGTTATCTCCCTTTCATATCCGCACTCTTAAAAGTTTGCGATTTCTCTTACTTTGTCTTCAATATCTTTTGCGTTAGGTAACCATGCACCTTCTGCTTGACCAAATGGGAAAACAGTATCTGGTGCAGCAACACGTCCGATTGGAGCTTCTAATGAAAGAATTGAACGTTCCGCGATTTCAGCAGCAACTTGTGCGCCTACTCCTGCTTGTTTTTGAGCTTCTTGAACAACAACGACACGGCCTGTTTTCTCAACAGAAGCAATAATTGTTGCGATATCTAAAGGCGCTACTGTACGTAAGTCGATAATTTCAACATCAATGTTTTCTTTTTCTAAAACTTCAGCTGCTTTGATTGATTCACGAACCATTGCGCCATAAGTGATGATTGAAACATCTTTACCTTCACGAGTGATTCCAGCTTTGTCCAATGGAACAACATAAGATTCTTCAGGAACTTCTTCACGGAATGAACGGTATAGTTTCATGTGCTCTAAGAAAACAACAGGGTCATTACTTCTAATAGAAGCAATTAATAAGCCTTTTGCATCATACGGATTTGAAGGAATTACCACACGGATACCCGGAGATTGAGCAATTAAACCTTCTAAGTTATCTGAGTGTAATTCTGGTGTATGTACACCCCCACCAAATGGTGAACGAATCGTAATTGGCAATTGACGGGTGCCACCCATACGGTAACGTGTACGTGCCATTTGCGCGACAACTTCATCCATTGTTTCAAAAACGAAACCAAAGAATTGAATTTCTGGAACAGGACGGAAGCCTTCTAAAGCTAAACCAAATGCTAATCCGCCAATACCTGATTCAGCTAACGGTGTATCAAATACACGTTCTTCACCAAATTTTTCTTGGAGGCCTTCAGTAGCACGGAAAACCCCACCGTTATTACCTACGTCTTCACCGAAAACTAATACATTTTCATCCGCAGCTAATTCACTAGCAAGTGCGTCAGTAATTGCTTGGATCATTGTTTTTTGTGCCATCTTTTATTTCGACTCCTTCGCTTCGTAAATTTCAATTTGTTCTTTAATATTTTGTGGTTGGTCTTCGAACATTGATTTTAAGAAATCTGATACTTTTTGTTTTGGTTGTTTATCAGCTTCAGCGATTGCAACTTTGATTTCTTCTTTAGTATTTTCAATAACTTCGTTTTCTTTTTCTTCACTCCATAGACCTTTTGCTTCTAAATAAGTGCGGAAGCGAATCAATGGATCTTTTGCTACCCATTCGTTATCCATTTCTTTTGAACGGTAACGGGTTGGATCGTCCCCTGATAAAGTATGTGCTCCGTAACGGTAAGTCATTGCTTCAATTAAAACAGGACCATTTCCAGCAATTGACCACTCACGAGCCATTTTAGTTACTGTATACATTGCTAATGGGTCCATTCCGTCTACTTGGATTCCTGGAATTCCAGCAGCAACTGCTTTTTGAGCTAATGTAACAGCTGCAGTTTGTTTCTCACGAGGAGTTGAAATTGCGAAGCCATTATTTTGAATAAAGAATACTGCATTTGCTTTGTATGCACCTGCAAAGTTAATACCTTCATAGAAATCACCTTGTGAAGAACCACCATCACCTGTATAAGTAAATACAACGTTTGGTTTTTTACGCATTTTTAATCCTAAAGCAACACCGGCAGCTTGAACGTATTGAGCTCCGATAATAATTTGTGGTGGTAAAGCTTGTAAAGTTTCTGGGTAGTAGTTACCAGCAGCATGTCCACGAGACCATAAGAACGCTTGAGACAAAGGTAATCCGTGTTGGATTAATTGTGGAACATCACGGTAACCTGGTAATAATACATCTTCTTTTTCAAAAGCAAAATGACTTGCTAATTGACTCGCTTCTTGTCCAGCTGTTGGAGCGAAGAATCCTAAACGACCTTGACGGTTTAAGGCAGTCGAACGTTGGTCAAGAACGCGCGACCATACCATACGGGTCATTAACTCCACTAATTCGTCATCTGTTAAATCTGGTACTAACGCTTCATTTACAACGTTCCCATCTTTGTCTAATGCTTGATACATCGGGAAATCCGAATGTGCCTTGTCAAGTAATGCTTGGAAGTCAATTGTTTTTTTCTTTGCCATCTTGTCACACTTTCCTCTCTTAATTAAGTTCTTCTATTTCTTCAATTGTAACAGAGGTTTAATTCTGTACCACTGTTAATATCGATTACAGTAATAAATTATCACTTTTGATATCAAAAAACAAGTGATAAGTTTCAAATAATTACGATTTTACCTATGAAATAGCCTATTCTGAAAAGATTCATTAGTGAATACAATCACATTATGACGTTCATTTTTTTGTTTTTCTGTATTATTAATACAGTCTCTTTGAAAATTGAAACAGGAAACATTGAGTTAATAAGCTTTGAAACAACGTTGCCGATTGTGAAAAATGCACAACCGCTCAGAAAAATTATTTTTTGCAGTTTTTAAATATGACAGTTTCAAAGAAAAAAGGAACAGTTTTTCTGTGAAACTTCACAGAAACCGTTCCTTTTTATTTTTTACAGCCATTCACCCGTCACTCGAAGATAAAATCTTTTCGCTAGCTCCAATGTTATCAGGTATGCTATTACAATCCCGATAAACCAGAACCAATAATTCGTTGGCAACATCCCAAAATCAAATAGTTCATGAATGGGTGTCAAGATTATTACAAAGGCTGCAATGATAGCTAAGAGTGTTGAGACTAGTACAGGGATTGATGCGATACTTTGAACAAATGGGACTTTTTTCGTCCGAACTATATGGACAACAAGCGTTTGTGTAACTAAACCAATCATAAACCAGCCCGCTTGAAAAACGGCTTGCTCTGCCACTGTATTAGCAGAAAAGACAAACCACATGACAAGAAAGGCAGCAATATCAAAGATACTACTCACCGGTCCAATGAAGAGCGTAAATTTTAACAGGCCACCAATTTGCCATTTTACAGGTTTCGCTAGCTCTGATTGATCGACCGCATCCCAAGGAATGGTCAGCTGAGCAATCCCATAAATAAGATTTTGAACAAGTAACTGAATCGAAAGCATGGGTAGAAACGGTAAAAACGCACTCGCTACTAAGATTGAAAAGACGTTCCCAAAATTAGAACTAATCGTAATCTTAATATATTTCATAATATTACTGAAAACCTTACGCCCTTCAATCACACCTTGTGCTAAGACATCTAGGCTTTTTTCTAACAAAATAATCGAACTCGCATCTTTTGTAATATCGGCAGCTGTATCGACCGAGATCCCCACATCCGCTGTTCGTAAAGCCGGAGCATCATTAATTCCATCCCCCATAAAACCTACAGTGTGTCCTTTACTTTGAATTGCTTCTATTATACGTGATTTTTGCATCGGGTGTAATTTAGCAAATAAATTAACCGTTTCAGCGGCTTGTGCTAATTCTTTATCCGACATTCGGTCAACATCTTCTCCTAAGAAATAATCTCCTACCGAAATCCCTACATCTTTACAAACCTTTTGTGCCACAACAGCATTATCACCTGTTAAAACTTTAACCGCTACCCCGTGTTGGTGCAAAGATTCAATTGCAGTGACGGCTGATTTCTTAGCCGGATCTAAGAAGCCCATAAAACCAATAATCGTCATCTCTTGTTCATCACTGACTGAATAAATCGCATCGCTATGTACGTCGACCCGCGTGGCAACAGTTAAAACACGCATTCCTTGCTCGTTTAATTTGCGATTGACCGTCCGCATCTGTTCACGTAATTCGTCAGTAATCACTTTGACTTGTCCATCAATCTTGACATGCGAACAAACAGCTTCCATTTCTTCCACTGCACCTTTAGTGACCATTAATTGTTGCCCATCGACTTCAACCACAACTGTTAAACGGCGTCTGGCAAAGTCAAAAGGGATTTCATCAATCTTTTTAACTGAGTTAAATGCCAATTTTTTATTATTTTCTTCAAAATAGTTGATAACAGCAATATCCATTAGGTTTTTCCAACCCGTTTGATAAGATGAGTTTAAATAAGCAACATCAAGTACTTCCTTATTGTTCTCGCCTATTGGGTCTAAATGTTGAACTAAAACCACTCGATCTTCTGTAATTGTGCCAGTTTTATCCGTACATAACACGTCCATGCTTCCTAAATTCTGGATAGAAGGCAACTCTTTAACAATTACTTTTTCTTTTGAAAGAGTTAACGCACCTTTCGCTAAGTTACTCGTTACAATCATTGGTAACATCTCTGGCGTCAAACCAACAGCAACTGCTATTGCAAAGAAAAAAGCTTCGCTCCAATCACCTTTCGTTAAACCATTTAATAAGAAGACAATTGGGAATAAAACCATGACCATTCTAAGCAATAGCTTACTCACTCGAACTAAACCATCATCGAAGGTTGTTCTTCCTCTTGTTTTCGTGGCATTTTTCGCGATATCACCAAAGAAGGTATTTTGACCGGTTTTTAATATAATGGCTGTACCTTGCCCACTTAAAACATCGGTTCCCATAAAAACGAGGTCTTGCATTTCAATTGCTGAAACACCTTGATCGGACTTTTCTACCCCTGCTTCGACAAATTTTTCAACAGGCATTGATTCACCAGTCAATGATGATTGATTCACGAACAAATCGTTAGTCCAAATCAAAACGGCATCCGCTGGGATCATATCGCCAGTCGCTAATCGGACAACATCACCCGGAACCACTTCATCCATTGGAATCTCAATTGTTTGATTGTTACGTACGACGGCACATGTATTCTCAATTAACTCTTTTAACGCTTCGCTGGCTTTTTGCGAACGAATATTTTGAACAAAAGTAATTGTCACACTAGCAGCAATCATCACAGCCATCACTATTGCCGCTTCATAATCTTTCACTAAAAACGACACCAACATTAATCCTGTTAATACTAAAACAAAAGCATCCTTAAAAGCTAAAATAAAAGTTAGCCAAGCAGGTATTGGTTTTTGTGCATCCACTTTATTCGGACCATATGTTTCCAAACGCTCCTGAGCATCTTTAACTGATAAACCTTGCGGTGAAGAACGCAACTCCATATACAATTCACGTTCTGATAAAAACGCCAATTTTTTTAATTCTTGTTCCTTTAATCCACTATTTTTATTCATAGTCATTCCTCCTTGTTTTTTTAGGATTCCTGTCCATTTACACCGAACGGTTGAATCCTATTTATTCGCCTCTGGTCATCGGGGTGATCCATTTATTCGACCGTCCTTTCTTGAATATTTCAATCATAATTGTTAAAAAATTAAAAAGACGCACACTCAACAATGAGTATGCGTCTCTTACTTTTCATAGCCACCGTTGAGCTTTAGCACTATAAAGCGTAGATAAATCATCTGACTTATCAGCTACATTATGAATAACCTTCGCGATTATTCCTGTTAACCAACTCAAAATCTCTCGATTCTTTCGCGGCAGCAGCTTGTTTCTTTATAGGAGCCTCACCTAACAATTATTAAATTGATGAATGAAGTGCTGATTTAGTCTATCTAATTCACACTTCCATTATATAATATATTACGTGTTCTTTTTCCATTTGTCAAAAAATCTTCAAACTTTCTTAGTCAACTGAAAATTTGCGTGAAAGATTCTACTGATTTATTTTTTATTAAAATAAGTATAAATACCCGCTAAAACACGTTCTGAAGCTTGTCCATCACCGTACGGATTTTTTGCTTGAGCCATTTTCTGATAGGCTTGTTGATTTGTTAATAAATTTTTAACTTCTTGATAGACGGTTTCTTCTTTGGTACCAATTAATTTTAATGTTCCTGCATCAATCCCCTCAGGTCGCTCGGTTGTTTCCCGTAAAACGAGAACAGGAACGCCCATTGAAGGTGCTTCTTCTTGAACTCCGCCAGAATCACTCAAAATCAAATAGCTTCTGGCCATTAGATTATGAAAATCGACAACATCTAATGGTTCAATCAACTGAACATTACTTAATGCACCAATTGACTCTTGTGCTAATTCGCGAACTTTCGGGTTTTTATGCATTGGGAAAATAATATCAAAATCGGGGAATTCATTAGCAATCCGTTTGACTGCTGAAAAAACAGCACGCATATTCTCTCCAAGATTCTCACGTCGGTGCATTGTTAAAACGATATTTTTTTTATCAGTTAGGGTAACCGCATTTAATTGATAGGCATCATTAATCGTATATTTCATCGCGTCTATTGCGGTATTCCCTGTTACAAAAATTTGACTTTCCGGATGATTTTCACGTAATAAGTTCTCACGACTAGCAATAGTTGGCGCAAAGTACAAATCAGCTAGACAATCCGTCATTTGCCGATTAGCTTCTTCTGGAAATGGCGAATATTTATCCCACGTCCGTAAGCCCGCTTCAATGTGACCGACTCGAATTTGTTGATAAAAAGCTGCTAGTGAGGCTGCAAAAGTCGTTGTTGTGTCGCCGTGTACCAGCAGTATATCCGGTTTTTCTGATTCTAAAATTGGTGGTAATGCTAATAAAATCCGCGTCGTAATTTCTGTTAGCGTTTGATTGGTAGACATAATATTAATATCGTAGTCAGTTTTAATGTCGAAAATTGTTAAAACTTGATCGAGCATTTCACGATGCTGCCCTGTTACAATGACCTTCGACTCAAAACGCTCATCGGCTTCTAGAGCTTTGACAAGCGGTGCCATTTTAATCGCTTCCGGACGTGTGCCGAAAACCGAAAAAACTTTAATTGTCATTTCTTCACTCCTTCATTGATTCTTTAATAGTATAACAAAGCTCTCGGTCTTTGTATCTACCTTTATTTATTAGCAAAAACGAAAAAGGCAATTCTTTCCTATCATAAGAAAGAATCGCCCAAAAATTAGATTGTATCACCATTAAAAATAGAGTTTTTCACGATTACGTAATCAACTTTACGAATCGACTCCAAATCTCTTCCACCTGCATATGAGATTGAAGATTGTAAATCTTGTTGCATTTCAGTTAACGTATCTTTTAACGAACCTTTGTGATTAACCCAAATTTTCTTACCTTCAACGTTTTTCTTTTCACCTTTTTGGAACTCAGATGCTGAACCGAAGTATTCCTTCATAACAACACCGTTTTCAACTTTGGTTTCACCTGGAGATTCTTCATGACCAGCAAATAGTGAACCAATCATCACCATCGTAGCACCAAAACGCACGGATTTTGCGATATCGCCATGTGTACGAATACCACCATCAGCGATAATCGGTTTACGAGCAGCTTTCGCACACCAGCGTAATGCTGCTAATTGCCAACCACCAGTGCCAAAACCTGTTTTAATTTTTGTAATACAAACTTTACCTGGTCCGATTCCAACTTTTGTTGCATCCGCTCCAGCATTTTCTAATTCACGAACTGCTTCTGGTGTTCCAACATTTCCTGCGATAACAAATGTTTCAGGAATCACTTTTTTAATGTGTTTGATCATATTGATAACTGCTTCTGAATGACCATGTGCAATATCAATTGTAATATAATCTGGGATGGTATTTTGTGCTGCTAACTCTTCAACAAATGGGTATTCATAAGCTTTCACACCAACACTAATTGAAGAAATTAAACCTTTGGCTTGCATTTTTTTAATAAAAGGAATACGTCCCTCTTCATCAAAACGGTGCATAATATAGAAGTAACCATTTTCGGCTAAAAATTCTGCAATTGATTCATCAACAATGGTTTGCATATTGGCAGGGACAACAGGCATTTTAAAGCTGTGTTTCCCTAATTGAACCGTAGTGTCACATTCTGAACGACTATTTACGATACATTTGTTCGGAACTAACTGAATATCCTCATAATCAAAAACTTGCATATCAAACATCAAAAACATCCTCTCAATTTTTCTTAGTTTAATGAGTTTGGGCGTTTCTCAACGCCATAGCAACTTTAAACGATTTACAATCTAAATGCAACTAAGATGTATTCTTTCCCAAAGTAAAAAGCGCGAATGTTCGTCTTTTCGCGCTTTCTCTCTTAAATATGCTTATGGTAGAACGTTTCCTGCTGCTAAATAAATTTGATACCAATCTTTGCGACTTAATTTAATTTGTGAAGCATGGGCAATTTCTTTTAGCCTTTGCAAGTTCATTGTTCCAACGATGACTTGCATATTAGCTGGATGCGTTAAAATCCATGCTGAAGCAATCCCGGTTGGTGTTGTTTCATATTTATCAGCTAACTGATGAAGTTTTTGGTTTAATTCAGGGAATTTTTCATGATCAATAAAAACACCTTCAAAGTGGCCATACTGATAAGGTGACCAAGCTTGAATCGTCATATCATTTAAACGAGAATACTCTAAGACACCACCATCACGGTTGGTTGCAAAGGTATCATTCATATTAACATGAAAGCCACTATCAATCATTTCTGTATGTTTAATACCAAATTGTAGTTGATTAGCTACAAGTGGTTGTTTAACGTATTTTTTTAACAATTCAATTTGTCCAGGATTTTGATTGCTGACACCAAAATATCTAACTTTACCTTGCTGTTCTAATAGGTCAAAAGCTTCAGCAACTTCTGCTGGGTCAAATAACGTATCTGGACGGTGTAATAACAAGCTATCAAGGTAATCTGTTTGAAGTCGTTTCAAACTACCTTCAACGGCTTCAATAATATGTCTTTTAGAAAAATCGAACATTTCACCTGGAACAATGCCACATTTGGATTGAATAAACAACTCTTCGCGTTTAATCGCTGTTTCTTTTAAGGCTGACCCAAAAATCGTTTCACATTCACCCTGTCCATAAATATCCGCGTGGTCAAAAAAAGTGATGCCATTTTCCACGACTGATTCAATGACTCTTACCGGGTCATTTGAACTTATAATTCGCATACAACCTAAAATAATTGAAGGAACATCTAAGTCTGTTTGCCCAAATTTTACTTGCTTCATCATGTAATCATCCTCTATCATTTAATAACTTATATTCTACCACATGTCAGTTAAAAGACTATCGCTAAGCACTTATATTGTGTATTTTATTTTCGACAAAATAAAACAACCAATTTTGATTTCATGCGAAATGGTAAATTGTAAAATGAAATGCATAAGGAAATAAACGAAAAAATCATGTAGATACGATATACTTGTT
>NZ_JBHSGT010000036.1:0-14775 GCF_042654605.1 Enterococcus eurekensis | reverse complement strand
AGGGATATTAGTGATACATATTTCAATAAAATGTGCCAAAGAATTAAAGCTATGAATTATTCAGGATACTAAAGAGATATTATTTTTTCTATGATTACTATAGCCTTTCTTTTCAATATCTTCATTCTTAAACAATATTTTTCCTGTTTGAGCTTTATCAAGTCCAGCAAGTATGGACAGAAGTGTAGATTTTCCTGTTCCTGACTTACCTACTATCGCATAAAACTTCCCAAGTTCAAATTTTTGATTTACTCCTGACAAAACTTTTTCTTTAGAATTTGCATAACTGTATGTTATATTTTTCATTTCTAATATATCCATTATTTTCTCCTAACTTATTTTTGATAATATTTCTTTAGGCTTCTTGATTAATATTAATGAAGAAGCAAATACAACTGATAAAACAATAATACTTATTAATATTAAATAACTTTCTCCAAGTGTTGTTATATTTAGCATAAAACTACTATTATTTATTAAACTTCCACCGGAAATCATTGAGTCCTCTGAGTTAATGAATCCATCTACAATTACTTTTAGTAATACATTTCCTAAAAATAAGGAAGATATTATACTTGGTATCGATATGAATATTAACTCGAATATAAATTGCATTATAATTTGTAGCTTAGATGTTCCAATAGATAAAAATATACCTATTTCATAAATTCTTTCTCTTAACCATAGAATCAAGATTAATGAAAGAACAACCATCCCACCTAACATAATAGAATAAGTCATTATTTTTATTATATGTTTTATTCCACTCACTGACTCTAAAGACTCTTCAAACGCATTAGAATCTTTTTCAACAAAATACTTTGACTCATCAATTTTAAGCTCTTTCAATTTGTTTAAGGCTAAGTCTGTAGATTCTAGACTAGCAGAATACATTAATATTTTATTTGCAATTTTATTATCTTCTGATTTATTTAATATCTCTTGGCTTGTTGAATAATCTACAAAAACCATATTTTCACTAAAATCAGAAGATAGTCCTGTATATGCTTCCTGTTTTCTACCAGAAAAGATTCCTATAATTTTAAATTTATGACTTTCTATTGTCCCACTTTTTTCAATATCTAGTAATTCAAGATCAACTTCATCACCTAATTTTAGATTGTTTTGTTTAGCAAATTCTTCATGAACAATAATTGAGTTCTTATCATTTTCTTCTATATTTTTACCTTCTTTAATTGTAAATACTCCACTACTAAATAAAATATTTCTTTTAGTATTATTTGTAGCTTCGAGTGAGACAACATTCTTAAATTCGTCAGATAGATCTTCTCTATTTATTCTTTGTTCTCCGCTAACTACTTTAGCATCTTTTAATTTTGCTAATGCATCAAATTGAATTATTATTTCTTCAATTTCTTTTAATTTTTCAATATCTTTAAATTGATTAACATTAAAATATTGACTATCTTTTTTTGTTATTGATATTGAAGAATTAGAACTTTCATATAAAGCCTTTTCTATTTCATTGCTTGATTTCATTATTGTTAAACAAGAATACAAGCAAGAAAGAACTATAGTTAATATGATAAAAATTATTAAAGTTCTATTTCTCTTTCTTGTAATATATGCTAGTGCATTTTTTATCACGTTCCTAACTACTCCTCTCTATTTTCTTACTCCATAACTAATTGCATCCATTGGACAAGCATTTTTACATTGTCCTCATCCGATACATTCTAGATGATTATAATTTTCAACTGGATCTATATTCTTTTGACAAACTTATTACATCTACCTCAATTAATGAATGCACTTAAGCTCAAACACTACGTAAGTAATATGCATACTCCTCCTGATACTATTTTTTCATATTTTTTTCTCCTTTACTTTTTACAAAATAGCAGTTTATAACTACTTTAATTAATATCTTACACGTCTTTTGTGAAACGTTTATGAAATATAATCTTTTATATTTCTAAACCATGAAACTTTACTAGCATCAAAGATTGGATAGGCTACAATAAACTAGACAGAAAAGATAAGGTGTGTAAACTATAAGAAAACACACTGGAGGAATCATGTTATGTCGCAAAGAAGAGAACGCAGAACATATACGCAAGAATTTAAACAACAAATGGTCGATTTACTAAACTCTGGAAAACCAAGGGCCGACATCATCAGAGAATATGAACTAACACCATCGTCTTTTGACAAATGGGTCCGTCAGGCAAAAAAGACAGGTTCATTCAAAGAAGCCGATAATCTGACCCCAACGGAAAAAGAGCTTATAGCCTTACGCAAACGAAACCAACAACTTAAGATGGAGAATGATATTTTAAAGCAAGCAGCGCTGATATTCGGACGAAAAGACAAGTGATTGATGCAAACAAGCATACATATTCCATATCAGCGATGTGTAAATTATTAAATATTTCCCGTCAAACGTATTACTACAAAACAAAGGAAAAGCCGAGTGAAGCTGCGCTTGAAGCCGCCGTAACAGAAGAATTCAATCGCAGCCGCAAGAACTATGGTACGCGGAAAATCAAAGCTGCTCTGGCAAAACGTGATATCCTAGTTAGTCGTCGCAAAATCAGTCAAATCATGAACAGACGAGGCTTGAAATCAAATTATACAAAAGCAAATTATCGAAAGCATACATCGAATGTAAATCACTCCGATATTGGCAATACCTTGGATCGTGCCTTCACTGAACGTGAACCTTTGGAAGCAATCATCACGGATCTGACTTATGTAAGAGTTGGCACAACGTGGTGTTATGTTTGTTTCATTATTGATTTATTCAATCGTGAGATCATTGGTCATTCCTGTGGTCCGAACAAAGATGCAGCGTTGGTCAAAAGTGCTTTCCAAAGTATCTCCCATCCTTTGACTGAAGTCAAAATCTTCCATACAGATCGTGGGAAAGAATTTGATAATAAACTGATTGATACGATCTTAGAGACATTTGACATCGAACGATCACTGAGCAAGAAAGGCTGTCCTTATGATAATGCAGTGGCAGAATCAACCTATAAATCATTTAAAGTAGAATTTGTTTATCCGAATACATTTGACACATTGAATCAACTCAAACTGCAATTATTTGATTACGTCAATTGGTGGAATTATCTTCGGTTACATGGTTCTTTGGGGTATGAGACACCAATCGGCATTCGAAATCTGAGATTGGCGGAGCGAATCCTTGATAATGAGCATGGATGTGGTAGCGTTGCGTAGTGGCAGATACATTTAATCGTTGCTTCGCCACGGTTGTTCCACGTCCATGGTGGCTCGTTGTCAAGGACAATCGGATTAGATAACAAGCACCTGATTTTTACACTTTATAATTTTTGTCAAAAAAAGTATTGCCATTCCACATTCTTCATCTTCTGCACAAATAGATGGAATGATTTGTTCTTCCACAAGCATTAAATAATATTCTTTTGATTTTTGTCTCAATGACTCTTCAAATCGTTCCGTGTTCTTTTTCCAAACAAACGTATATTTATTCGCGTTAGCTTCTAATTTCGTCCCGTCAATAAAGATAGCTTCTTCGTCAATTAATTTTTGAGATACAAGCTGATTTCTAAATTGAATAAAACATTCTTGGATAATTGGCTGAACCATAGGGTTTACTCTGAAACGATTGATGGTTCTAAAATTTGGGAATTGTGACTGAGTGAGCCACATTGCTCGAATACTATCTTTAGACATCGCTTCTATTTTTCTTCCTGAAAAAATAGACTGCGTATAGCCACACAACAGCAACTTTAACATCATTTTTGGGTTATATGAAGAGGTCCCCATTTTATGATCAAAGACTGAAAAGATCTCTTCAGGAATACTTTCGACTAATTCATCTATCGCGAACGCGATATCATTTTCTTCTAAATAAATTTCTAAATCTAATGATAAAGTAACCTGTTTCATGTTATAATTTTTGTACATAAATAGCACTCCTTTTTAATTGGGTTTAGTCACTTTAATTATATAGGATAGTGCTATTTTTTGTGCAAAAAAAGGAAGAAAATCGAAAAAAGATTTTCTTCCTTTTAATTTATTCAAGAGACTTTTGGGTCAGCCTCGTTTTTTTTAAATTTCCGAAAAACCTGCCTTTCGGACGTCGTTTATTTAAGAAGGAGTTGCTTCTGCTCCCGTCGTTTATTCGAGAGTCTGTAGCAAACCTGGTTTTTAGATTTGTCCCATATTCTTATTGTGACAATATTCCTTCGTTTCTCTTCACTCCAACGTGACTGCTACCCCATAATGATCACTGACAATCGGGCCATTTTCCCCGTCAAAAATACGTTGATAACTTGTAACAAAGCAATCTTGTGGTACATAAATATAGTCGATACGTAGCCCCTCTTTATTGTTTTCCCAGCCATCGATTCTCTTTTCGATCGTTGCTTCAGCTTGTTTTTTTTGTGCGATTGGATAAGCATCACGAATAGGCAACTGACTTTTTGCCACTAAATCGTACCCGCTGCCTTCAGCAGGATTGTTGAAATCCCCTAATAGATACAGTGGTGTTGTAAGAGGCGCTAAACTTGCTTCTAATTCTTTCCACTCAAATGCAAATCCGCTTTTTTCATCTGCCCACCAAGAAAAATGACAGCTTGCTACAGTAATACATTGTGTTTTGACAGAGGTTTGACCTACTAATATTTTTCGAGTATGGTAATCCTCTTTTTCTTTTGTTTCGGAGACTAGGTGCGTTTGACTAGTTAGTGGTTGTTTGGAAAGAAGCGCATTGCCTTCCTCATAGATAGCATAGCCGATATGACTCATTTCCCAACTCCAATAGTAAGTTTCACCTTGTTCTGCTAAGAGCTGGATCAAGCAATAGGCAAAGTTATCCGAGCGGACAGGCGTTTGTTCCTGCACCTGACTAAAATTCTTCAGCTGCTCACTGGTTAGTCGTTTTGCGTCCATCGTTTGATTGACTTCTTGCAATGCGATCACATCATATTGTTCATGACAGATTTTTTGAGCGATCTGTTTTAATTTTTCTTGTGGTTCCTCTTCTAACCAGCTATGCGTATTCAACGTCATTATTTTCATATAATTCTCCTTCTTAATGGGATGGGTCGAAACATTGCTCCCACCTTCTGGATCCATATAGGTAAAGACCCCAAAGTAGTTTATTCAAAAAATAAGCCAATAATCCCTGAAATAGGAAAAGCAATTTCGGGATTATCGGCTTACTTCTAGGAGTTACACACATCGAACACATTCTTTCGATATGAAATACACACATGAACTTCTGTGATTCTTTACAAGTTTATTTTCCCGATCACTGTTCCTCGTTCAGTGTCTCCTAATTTATTGATGGTCAGCCCATTGACTTTGTCATCTGTAAAGACTACTATGATCGTCGTTTCTTTCCCTTCGTTCTTGATTGCATCTAGATTCATCTGAGCAATCGTTGTTCCTGCTACTACTTCTTGGCCTTCAGAAACTAAGATCTCAAACGCTGGCTGGCTCATCTGAACAGTATCCAGTCCCATATGGATCAAAACTTCTGCTCCTTCTGCTGTTTGCATGCCAATTGCATGCTTGGTTGGGAAGACACTCACGATTTTACCAGAAAGTGGTGCCGTCACTTCTCCAGTGGCAGGAATGACAGCAAAGCCATCACCCATCATCTTTTGTGAAAAGACTGGATCATTCACATCTGTTAAAGCAATTACCTCACCAGTTGCTACAGTGAATAATTCTTTTTCGATACCTAAAACATGTTTCTCTTCATTCTTCTCATTTTTATTGGTTGTCTCAACTGTTGGCTCTGGAATATCAGCGCCTGATTGTAGTAAATCTTCAATATCCGATTTCAACACATCCGCTTTTGGTCCATACACGGCTTGCACACCTTTGTCCTTAACGATCAAGCCCATCGCTCCAGCACGTTTCCATTCTTCTTCTGAACCGACTTTCCCAGGATCCTCGACGCTGACACGTAAACGAGTCATACAAGCATCTACATCCTTGATGTTTTCTTTTCCACCTAACAAATGGATGATCTTAATGATTTGTTGATCTGCATTAGTTGCAGAACCTGACGACGGCGTTTCTTCACTGTCGTTATCATAGTTCCCATTACGTCCTGGTGTAGCATAATTGAATTTTTTGATCAAAAAGTTTGCCACAAAATACGTCAATACTCCAAATAATATGACACAGATAACAAAATTGAGCAAGTCGATACCTAATCCTGCTTTGATCGCTAATGGTGTACGTGTCAATAGTTCAATGTTCCCAAATGAATGGACACGTAAAGGTAGAATATCTGCCATTGCAAAAGCTGCCCCTTGGATCACAGAATAAACAATGTAAAGAGGTACAGCTGCAAACATGAACATGAACTCTAATGGTTCGGTTACACCTGTTAAGAAAACTGCAAGTGCTGCTGAAAAATACATTGATTTATATTTAGACTTTTTGTCTGGATCAACATTACGGTACATCGCTAGTGCTAATCCCATCAAGATACCGGAAGAACCAATCATTTGTCCCACTTTAAAACGAGCAGGTGTCCAGTTCGTCAATACGAATTCATATTGCGACATGTCGCCGGCGCCTTTCAAGTTGACCAAATCAGTCACCCACGCCAACCATAAAGGATCTTGTCCAAATACTTGTGTTCCCGCTTGCGCACCAGATAATATCTCATAGGTACCACCCAGCTGCGTATAATTGATTGGGATCGTCAACATGTGATGTAAGCCAAATGGTAACAATAGACGTTCCAATGTACCATATAGGAATGGTGCTAAAATCGGAGCGTTTTCTTTTGACTCTGCAATCCACAATCCAAAGTTATTGATCCCTGCTTGGACATTCGGCCATACAATAGCAAGAATCAATGCAACAATCGTTGACCACAAAATAACTACAAAAGGAACAAATCTTTTTCCATTAAAGAACGATAATGCGTCAGGTAATTTACGATAATTGTAATATTTATTATAGGCCATCGCCCCAATGAACCCTGCAATAATCCCAACAAATACCCCCATATTTAGTGCTGGTGCTTCTAATACACTGGTAAAGAACCCTTTAACCATGATTTTCGTGCCAAACAAGGTATGCGTAAATGCGTCTTCATTTGCCAACATCTCATTAGTCACACCAAAAATTGCTCCTGTGATCCGATTGATCAATATAAATGAGATCCCCGCAGCGAATGCTCCCCCTGCTCGTTCTTTTGCCCAACTACCACCTATCGCTAGTGCAAATAAAAGATGTAAATTTCCGATAATTGCCCAACCAATATTTTCGATCACGCCACCCGTTGTAACTAAAGGTGCAAGATCAGGATTGATCAACGGAATCGATTTACCGATACTGATCATCAAACCTGCCGCTGGCATAACTGCCACAACGACCATTAAAGCCTTTCCAAATTTTTGCCAAAACTCAAAGCTAAATATTTTTTTCATTTCCTCGTCTCCTTTATGCAATCGATTGCGTTGTTAGTTATTATAGCGTGTGTTTCTTTTTTTGTAAATGCCTTATTTCGTATTTTTATGCTTTTTCTGTAAGTACCCGATCGTTCTTTATACATTATTTCTGTTCATATTATAGTAGTAAATATTGATACAATCGCTTTATAGTAGTAAATATTGATACAATCGCTTTTGTTTTGTTTTTTCATCCACTTCAAAATTTAATTTCACTTTTCTAGTTGACTTACGCAATCGCTTGCGTTTATTATGGACGTATAAAAGACAACGTCTAGGAGGAGAACAATGAAACAAATTAAACGGTTATTTCAGATCGACCCTTGGAAAATCAGCACGAATAAATTAGATAAAGAAAATTTACGCTTGCAAGAATCATTGACCAGTATCGGTAACGGATATATGGGTATGCGCGGAAATTTTGAAGAAGCATATTCTGGTGATCATCACCAAGGAACCTATTTAGCAGGTGTTTGGTACCCTGACAAAACACGTGTTGGCTGGTGGAAAAACGGCTATCCTGAATATTTTGGAAAAGTAATCAATGCAGTCGATTTTATCGCTATGGATCTTTTTATCGATGATCAGCTGATTGATCTAGCTACACTTACTACTGAAGATTTTTATTGGGAATTAAACATGAAAAACGGTGTTTTGACACGTAGTTATACAGTCACTACCCCATCAAACAAAGTTCGTCTTTCATTCGAGCGCTTTTTAAGTATTGTCAAAAATGAAGCCGCTTATATTCGCTTAACCATTGAAATGTTGGAAGGAAATGGAACTGTAAAAGTTATTTCTAAGCTAGATGGCAATGTCCAAAACGAAGACAGCAATTACGATGAACACTTTTGGAATGACATCGATCATGGCGTCAAGGAAGAAATAGCGTACTTAACGACTAAAACGATCCCGAATAATTTTGAGATCGAACAATTTACAGTGACCGCTGGGATGCGCCACTACGTTGATGGAAAATTATATACGCCAAGCTACCAAGAGGGCACCTTAGCAATCGAAGGTTCATTCACCTTTGACTTAAATGAAAATGAAACACTTCTTATCGACAAAGAAGTATTGATTTTCACAAGCCGAGATATCCCTGAAGCGCAACAAGCGACACATCTCTTTAAAGAATTCAACGAATTGAACGTTCACTATCCCCAAGCAAAAGAGGAGCAAACAGCCGCTTGGTCTAAACGATGGGAATTGGCAGATGTAGTCATTGAAGGAGACGATGAAGCACAACAAGGAATCCGTTTCAACCTCTTCCAGCTATTTTCTACTTATTATGGCGAAGATGAACGTTTGAATATTGGACCAAAAGGCTTCACTGGCGAAAAATATGGTGGTGCAACTTACTGGGATACTGAAGCCTATGCAGTGCCTCTGTACCTCGCTTTAGCGAAACCTGAAGTCACTAAGAATCTCTTGAAGTACCGCCATAACCAATTGCCACAAGCAATCCATAATGCACAACAGCAAGGGCTAAAGGGCGCGTTATATCCAATGGTCACTTTCACAGGTGTCGAATGCCACAATGAATGGGAAATCACCTTTGAAGAAATCCATCGAAATGGCGCAATTGCCTACGCTATTTATAATTATACTAACTACACTGGCGACATCGACTATTTAAAAAATGAAGGTTTAGAAGTCTTAGCAGAAATCGCTCGCTTTTGGGCAGACCGAGTCCATTTTTCTAAACGAAACAATCAATATATGATCCACGGGGTTACAGGACCGAACGAATATGAGAATAATATCAACAACAATTGGTACACGAATACGATTGCTTGTTGGGTACTACGTTACACACGAGAAAATTATTTGAAGTTCAAAGAAGAGAGCACTGCTAAAATCAGCGACGATGAATTGGCACATTGGCAAGAAATTGCTGAAAATATGTACTTCCCAGTAGATGAAGAATTAGGGATTTTTGTTCAACACGATACTTTCTTAGACAAAGATCTCAAACCAGTAGCGGAACTATCCGCAAGTGAATTGCCATTGAATCAGCATTGGTCATGGGACAAGATCCTTCGTTCTTGCTTCATTAAACAAGCAGACGTTTTACAAGGTATCTACTTCTTCAATGATTCATTTACAAAAGAAGAAAAACAACGCAACTTTGATTTTTACGAGCCAATGACTGTCCATGAGTCTTCCCTATCTCCTAGTATCCATGCTATTTTAGCTGCTGAACTAGGCATGGAAGACAAAGCCGTTGAAATGTATCAACGCACTGCTCGTTTAGATTTAGATAACTATAACAATGATACAGAGGATGGCTTACACATCACTTCAATGACCGGAAGTTGGCTTGCTATCGTACAAGGATTCGCGCAAATGAAGACAGATCATGAACAATTAAGATTTGCACCATTCTTACCTAAAACATGGTCTGCTTATTCATTCCATATCAATTATCGCGACCGCTTGTTATTTGTCGCCGTTTCAAATGAACAGGTAACATTGAACCTCTTATCTGGCGAAGCTTTACCGCTAGAAATCTACGAAAAAGCGTATGTGCTTACTGATCATTTGACTATTCCATTACGAGAAGGTGAAGCGAATGTTTAAAGGTGTATTATTCGACTTAGATGGCGTTATTACAGATACCGCTGAATTCCATTACCTTGCTTGGAAAAAGCTAGGTGATGAGATCGGTATTCCCTTCGATCGGTCATTCAACGAACAATTGAAGGGTGTAAGCAGAGAAGATTCTCTGACTCTCCTTCTTGCTCATGGAAAAAAAGAAGAGCAATTCTCAAAAACAGAATTTCTCGAATTAGCGAAAAGAAAAAATGATTATTATCTTGAAATGATCCAATCGATCACACCAAAAGATGTTTTTCCAGGGATTTTAGAATTATTAAAAGACTTACGGGCAAACAATATCAAGATTTCACTAGCATCTGCAAGCAAAAATGGCCCTTTCCTACTTGCCAAGATGGATTTAGAAAGCTACTTTGACGCGATTGCTGATCCGGCAAAAGTCGCTAATGGAAAGCCTGAACCAGATATTTTTCTACTTGCTGCGAAAGAAATCGGTTTGACCCCTCGTGACTGCATCGGGATCGAGGATGCAAAAGCTGGAATCGCTGCGATCATTGCTAGTGGTGCGCAACCTATCGGCGTAGGACGTTCAGAAGATCTTGGGGAGGATATTCCAATCGTACCTGATACAGCTTCATTGACTTTCGATTACTTGAAAAAAACGTGGCAGCCAAATGCCTGAACCTTCTATTTCAGTGACTCCTATCCCCAACACTGAATTAAAAAAAATCACATTGAAGAACGATGAATTGACCGTCGTTCTTCTAAATTATGGCGCTAGACTTCACCAAATCTTTGCTCCAGATAACAAAGGACATTTAGAAAACGTCTTACTTTCTTATGATGAACTTTCAGATGTTTTAACCGATGAAAGTTTCTTTGGAGCCACAGTCGGTCCCGTAGCAGGCAGAATCCGAAATGCTACATGGGGAAATCATCAACTTGAAAAAAACGCCGGCAACCACCATATCCACGGAGGAACAAATGGATGGTCTTTCCAATATTGGGATGTCGAAGTGTTCAAAAATCCACAGTCGATCGGCGTTGTCTTTTATTTACAAGACACTTTTTCCGATTATCCTGGTCCTATCACAGCAACGATCACGTATCAGCTAACTGCGAATAGCCTGGAAATGATCACAAAAACGAACAGTCCCGTCGAGACGATCTGCAATCCAACCAATCATGCCTATTTCAACCTTTCTGGGAATGGTAAATGTGACATTGATACACATGAACTGGCTGTCCAAGCAGAAAGTCTATTGGTATTAGATGAAGATAAACTACCAACAGGCGAACAAATCACTCAAGCGGATTTACCGATCAATTTCAAGAAACCACATACAATCGAAGAAATTCTCAACGCTTATCCAGAAGGACTTGATGACGTTTTTGTTCTTACTACACCGAAACGTTCAAAAAAGGTGCTGTGTCTTTCAGAAAAACAATCTGGACGCCAGTTGTCTATAGCAACAACAAATAGAAGTGTGGTATTATTTTCTACGACTGGTTTTGAAGCTGATTTTATGATCAACGGGAAACATATGCATTCAAACTATGGTTTAGCCATCGAGCCACAAGAATTTCCGGATCTAGTCCATTTACCTGAACTCGGTTCGATCGCTTTGTACCCTGGTCAAGAAAAGGTCAACCATACGACCTATCAGTTTACTATTTTACCGAATGAACAGATAGCAAATACTCAATAGTTGCTTGTTTTGATTACGAATAGCTCAGAAAAGAAGAGATTTTTATTTAGAAGAAAGGTGTTTAAATTATGGCAATTACGGTAAAAGATGTTGCAAAAAAAGCGGGAGTAGCTACCTCTACTGTCTCACGCGTCATCAATGACCATCCAAGTATTTCCGAAGCAACCAAAAAGAAGTCCGAAAAATCATGGATGAACTTGGCTATGTACCGAATATCACTGCTAGAAATTTAGGTAAACGGGTTTCTAGTGCCATCGGCGTGATATTGTCGCCACTTGATTCTAAAGAACGAATCGGTAATCCCTTCTACTTAGAGATCATGGATGCAATCAATGAAGAAGCACGTCACCACGACATGACAATAGCCATTGCAACAGCGAAAAATTTTGATGTCTTATTAGAAAATGTCCAAAGAATGCACTTACAAAAACAAGTCGATGGCTTTATCTTAGTGTACTCTGATAGCGAAGACCCAGTCATCGATTATTTGTATCAAAACGAGATTCCCTTCACTCTAATCGGTCAACCTTATCAGCATGAAAATGAGATCATCTACGTTGATAACGACAACCAGCTATTGGGAAAACAGGCAACTGATTTTCTTATCCAAAATGGGCATGAACAGATTCTTTTCGTTACGAACACGACCCACGAAAGCCTCTATTTCGAACGCTATTTCGGGTATCAAAAAGCGATGATGATGGCTGGACTAGATGTTCACCCTAGCGTTGTGATCGAAAAGGCAGAAGACTATCTATCCTTTGACACTATCTTAAAAAACGCCGGTGCTACAGCACTTGTGGTAATCGATGATATTTTTGCACTTCGCACGATGCAATTAGCGCAAATGTACGGTTATCTTATTCCAGAAACCTTATCGATCATCAGTTTCAATAATTCGATTTTTTCTACACTGACTCATCCTTATCTCACAAGTATCGATATCGATATTTCCGAATTAGGGCGAGTAGCCATGCAAAAATTACAAGAATTGATCCATAACGAGATCAGTAGCGGCGTGCGCCTAGTCATCCCTCATCACTTGATCAAGAGAGAAACAGTTGTACCACTGAACCCCAAGCAATAACTGGTAGGAATTGAAATGAAGAGATAGAATAACCAAAAGATGAGATTGAGACAAAAGTGTTTCTTACTTCTGTCTCAACCTCTTTTTTGAAATTCCCGAAAAGCCTGACTTTTGGACACCGTTTATTTGAGAGAAGCTGGGACAGAAGTGTTTAACTCCGAGAAATAAGAAGAAATGAACGAAAATTGCTTTTCAAATTTTTGTGAATTTCGGCTTATTTCCGAAGGAGTTGCTTCTGCTCTCGCCGTTTATTCGAGCGTCTGTAGAAAGACTGATTTTTAGATTTGTCTCGACCTCATTTTTTTATGAATGTATCCGACTTCTAATAAACATGATGAATAAAATCAGCCAACCAATGAAGGTCAACCCGATGATGAAATAAAAGAAGAGCGGCAAGTCATAATATAAGGTGATCTCATTGATACCATTATGCTGTTTGACGATTGGCGTACCGATGTCTGTCAATCCATATAATTTAGTAATATCAGATGCCATCGTTGTTGGAATGGCTTTACAAGAAGCAGCTTCATAAACAACACGTTCTGGCTCACCATTATCTACCCCAAAGGCCATCGAAGATACTAGTACCTCCGCTTTTTCTTTTTCTAAATTAGAGATCGTTTCAGCCACTCGATCCACATTCAAATGTTTTACTGGTAAAAAAGCATTGACGATTTCGATTTTTTTCTTGTTCCCTAGATCAATATCGTTCAATCGTGTTTGTCTTTTGGCTAAAAATCCTTCAAGACCGCCTTTCGACATGCCGATTACTCCAACTTTAGCTACATCTCCTTCAATCAATGCATTCGTTGCTTGCGTTGTCGAGTGAGCCACGAAAACCACATCATCTGGACTGATTTGATTCTCTTGTAAACAGTTTTGAAAAAACTGCACCACTCCTGCTGCCACCCCATTCAAATGATCATGTGTCGTCTTCACTGAAGACTTCCCAATAATTTCATGTGTGGCATTGTCGATCGCTACCGCTTTTGTATGTGTCCCGCCAACGTCGATCCCCATTCGTACAAACCGTTTCATCCGTCACTCCTCCATTTCATTTCTATTGTCACAATCCGTTAGAAGTTACCATACAATAAGAACGTGATCATACAGACAATTGCTCCAATTATCCAACCAGTTGGAATTGATTTTTTGGTTCTGTTGCAAAGTTTTCCAAAAAATCTATTTTAGTGTAAAATTTAGAAAAAAGACAGAGAGGACAGAGTAATGAATCATTTTAAAGGCAAACAATTCAAAAAAAACGTCATTATTGTCGCTGTCGGTTACTACCTGCGTTACAATCTAAGCTATCGTGAAGTCCAGGAATTGTTATATGATCGTGGAATAAATGTTTGTCATACTGGAATGGCAACACTTTTCTAGACAAAAATTATAAGGTCTGTTTATGACACCATATCCAGTTGCCCTTGACAACGAGCCTCCTCAAATCGGTTTTCTTAGCGGCGTGCTCACTTTGAATAAAATAAGCCGCTCGAACAGAAGGTAACCGATTCTTGCTCATTATCAAGGGTTCGCTACGCCAACCTCCGCATAGCGTACCTCAATTGGTGTTTTATAACCAAGAGAACTATGGATCCGATGATGATTCCATCAATTGACATAATCAAAACATTCTAATTCTAAGTGTGCCATCGTTTCAAATTGATATTGACTCACAAATTCCGTCTTAAAAGCTTTGTAAGTCGCTTCTGAAACGGCATTATCATATGGACATCCAGGCTTACTCAAGGAGCGTTGAATGCCAAATGTTTCTAAGATAAGATCAATCAATTCATTATCAAATTCTTTTCCACGATCCGTATGGAAGAGTTCGATTTCTTGAAGTGAGTAAGGAATGCTTTGAATGGCCCTTTTTACAAGCTGCGCATCTTTTTTATTTCCGCAAGAATGGCCAATAATTTCATGATTGAATAAATCAATCATCAAACAAATATAAGCCCAATTTTTCCCGACCCGAACATAAGTTAAATCC
>NZ_JBHSGT010000035.1:0-16092 GCF_042654605.1 Enterococcus eurekensis | reverse complement strand
TAATGAAAATATTTTTATTTAGTTTTCAAGGAGCTTTATTTGCTTCTAAATATATAATACGAGGAGGAGCAAAGATGAAATTACAAAAGCAATTAGTTATCATCTCGATGCTGACGGCATTGACTGTCGTATTATCACTCTTGTTTATTTTTCCAGTACCAGCCACGAATGGCTTCGTGACTCTGGCCGAAGTTGGGATTTATACGGCAGCCTATTTACTTGGCCCGCTTGGTGGTTTTTGGGTGGGGGCTTTAAGTGGCGGTATGATTGATTTGTTTGCGGGTTATCCGCAGTGGATCTTTGCTTCTTTTATAATTCATGGCTTACAAGGAGCCGTGGCTGGTTACTTTTTCCAAAAAAGTGGCAAATGGTTACATGGCACCGGTTTTGTCGTAGCGAGTTTGGTGATGGTTATAGGATACGCGTTAGCGACTGGTTTAATGTATGCATGGCCAGCCGGTGTGGCCTCTATTTTTGGTAACGTCATTCAAAATGTTTTTGGGGTAATGCTAACATTACTTTTAATTGCCTCAATGCGTAAAATCAATTTTCCTTTAATGAAAGAAGGTCCAAGATAATGGATAAAGCAAGTTTTGTAGCAGACTTAACTCAAATGACAACAGAAGTGTTGGCAGAAGCGAACTTAAAAGCGGGAAATACCTTTGTTTTAGGTTGTAGTACGAGTGAAATTTTAGGTAAAAAAATCGGTAAATTCCCGAGCCAAGAAATTGGCGAATGGGTGGTCGAAACGTTAAAAAATAGTTTGGACCAACAAGGCCTCAATCTTGCGGTTCAAGGTTGTGAACATTTAAATCGGGCGCTAGTTGTCGAACGAGCAGTCGCTGAAAAAAACAATTGGGAAATCGTAGAAGTCTTACCGAGTTTAACCGCAGGTGGTGCTTGCTCGGTTGCGGCTTTCAAATATTTTGATGATCCAGTTGAAGTTGAAGCAATTGTGGCTCAAGCAGGTATTGATATTGGTGATACAGCAATTGGGATGCACGTCAAGCATGTGCAAGTCCCTGTTCGACCAACGAAAAAAGAACTAGGTGGAGCGCATGTGACGGCGCTACGTTCACGTCCGAAATACGTGGGTGGTCCGCGTGCAAATTATCGAGTATAAAATTAGTTTTAAGTAAAAAAGAAGAATGGAATCGAAACAATTACTGTTTCAGCTCCATTCTTCTTTTATTTGTTTGCAGTAAAATAAAAAATTTCTAGCCAATTCGGTTCTTTCTTGAATTTAAAGTGACAATAAAGGACAAAGAGACTGGCTCCGATGGCATTGGCGAATAAGTCACCCATGGTATCCATCAATGATTGACGTCCAACCAAATCACGTCCAGTAATCGTTGCAAATTGTTGCATATTTAAGCCTAACAACCCATCAAAAGTGAATTCGTAAAATTCCCAATAGACACCCAATGTCATCGCAAAAAAGAAAGTAAAAAGTAAAATCGTAGCTGTCGAAAGATGTTTAAAGCGTGGCATTAAACGGCTCAATAGACCTAAGCCTAAGACGACGAGCATCATCCCACTAAAAGCATGTAAAGATTTGTCCCAATAACGGACTTTAAGATAAAATGCTAGACCCGTTCCTAAAAAAATCGAAAGTAAAATAAAGAGCCAATAAGTTTTCTTAAAAAAAGAGGAGGCTTTGATTTTCAATAGCCGTTCGACGAGAAAAGGCAAGGCACAAAGCAAGACACCAACCAATACTTGAAAAACAAGAAACCAGGCTCTTTTGACTAAATCAGTTTCGTTAAAAGCTTTAACTGAAAGATAAATGGCAATTAAAAGACCAAATAGCGAAACGAAATAATAATAATAAATTTGATTTATTCCGTTGTTTTTTTATGTGTACATACCCCTTTACTCTGATTTCTCTCTTATTTTAGAACGGCTCTGTCATAAAGTACAGAAAAAACTGTTTTTATTCTTTGAAAGAATCGACAATTTGTTCTATGATGAGGAAAAGGAGCGAGATGATGAAGAAAAATAGAAGTAAAAAAATTATTATTTGGATTGTAAGTCTGATTGGAATCGTCACGATAATAGGGTACCTCCTAATAAATATGAATACGTATGGCGCAAGTAAAGAGGCTGAAATCGTTAGTCAACAAGCTGAGGAAGAAGACAATTATACCTTTTATGCAAGTGGTGAGGCGAATGCACTGGGGCTAATTTTCTATCCGGGTGGGCTCGTCGAACCAGATAGTTACAGTCTTTGGGCCAAGCAAATCGCGCAAGCCGGCTACGATGTGTATGTAATGCATTTTCCATTAAACCTAGCCGTTTTAGCACCAAATCGAGCGCAAGAAATTCAAAATAAACACCCCGAACAATCCTTTGTTTTGGCCGGACATTCCTTAGGTGGAGTCATGGCAAGTCGTTATATCGCAGCCAACCCTAAATCAATTGCCGGTATGATTTTTTTTGCAAGTTATCCGGATGAAAAAGGGGCATTAACGAACTCGTCAATTCCAGTCTTATCGATTACAGCAACGAATGATGGTGTTTTAAATCAAGCAACCTATGAAGAGGCGAAACAGTATTTACCGAAAGATACGATTTATGAAGCAATTGAAGGTGGTAATCACGCAGGTTTTGGTAGTTATGGCGTACAAAAAGGTGATAAGGAAGCCACGATTTCAAATGAAGAGCAACAAGCAATCATTAGTCAACTATTAATTGAATGGCTGAATACGCTCGCGTAAACGATACGTGACGAGCCATTGAAAGGGTGAGGAAAATGACCATCGAAGCGATTCGACAAGCAGTTATCAATGACCCAGAAAATAAAGAAATGACCGAAAAAGGCTGGACTCCAATTTTTAGTGCCACACCAAACACAAAAATTGTTTTGATTGGGCAAGCACCAGGGATTAAAACACAGTTGAGGCGAGATGTTTTTCGTGATCAAAGTGGTGATCGTTTACGAAAATGGTTAAACGTGTCTGAAGAAACTTTTTATGAAACCGGTGAGATTGCTGTTTTACCACTAGATTTTTATTTCCCAGGCAAAGCGAAAACAGGAGATTTACCACCACGCCCTGGATTTTTTGAAAAATGGCATCCATTACTTTTAAAAGAAATGCCGGAAGTTGAATTAATTGTATTAATTGGGAGTTATGCGCAAAAAGCTTATTTGAAAAAAGAAGTAAAAAAAACGATGACAGCAACAGTGAAGGCGTATCAAGAGTATTTACCAAAATATTTTCCAATTCCACATCCGTCGCCATTAAATTTTCGATGGTTAAATAGGAACCCCGATTTTGAAACCCAAATTGTGCCAGAGTTACAAAAAATCGTGCACCAAATTTTAAAGGGCTGATGACAAGTGATTGCTATGTAAGCTAACTTAGCATACAATTATCTTAGAGTATTAGCAGATTGCAAAGTTAGAGGAGAGCACGTCAGATTCATGAATAGAATTAAAATTGAAAAACAATTATTTGATCAATATGGCACGGAGTTATTCAAAATTTATCATAAAGGGCATATTTTACCACTTGAAAATATTCAAAAAGGAATCGCAGTTAGTGACATTGACCATATGTGGTTAGAAGATTATCCGTACTTATCTTATCCAATCTTTACGCAAGAACCACCAGTGGATGAAATTTCACATTTTTTTAATGAGGAAAAACGTTTTATGGTTTTTGCATCACCGGTTCATGTGAGCGAAAAAGAGGTGAAGTTGGGTGCATATGGTTTAAATCAACTTTTTTACTATACACCTTTTGACGAAACCGATGCTGTGATGCACGTGAATATGCCGCATTCAATCGCAGATGTGATTCAAGTTCCTATTTTGAAAATCTGTTTAAAAAACCAAGAAGTTTACCCGATTTTACCAACAGGTAATTCAATTGGTTGTGAAGCAGACGGTTTTTTTATTCGTGAAGACGATTATTATAGGCCAACGATTGAGCTTGATAATCGGCCAATCTGCGTTCAAGAAATTTTGGAAGCTTTTGGGATAAAAAATATTCAAGCAAAATAACATGCAGAAAGAGATGTTAAAAAAGTTGTTTTTTTCAATTACTTGAATTTATTCTAGTTTTGGATGAGCAAACTTTTTTCATCCGTTGATCAATCAAATATTCATATAATGAAACAAGAGGCTATGATTTAAATATCATAGCCTCTTGTTTCATTCACTTTTTTCTTTTTTGATAACAGGAATCCACATTTCACCAGTGAATTTCCCATTTTTTTGGCCCATTTCAACAACGGCATTCGGACCGCCGACATAATGATAATCGTTCATTTGGCCAAGAACTTGACCAAAAGCCATGCCAGTTAATGTTTGACGTAGTTCTTCGGGTGAAGTAGCTTCTCCAGAGACGATAACGTACATTCCTTCAGGGAACTGAATCACACGCGTCACTTCAGGGATACTCTCATCGCTCTCTACCCCAAGGTAATACATCATTTTATTGTCATAGGCTTCATTAACGGTAAAAAAGAAATCATTGTTAGCAATTTTCCGTAACTTATCAATCAGTCCGTTTGCCTGACTTTCTTCATCAAAAGTTTGTTTCTCTTTGGCTATGCCAGCAAAATCGGTATAGGGACTTTTTAATTCAATACCAACACCAACAACCGTAAACTGATTCTTGTTTTCCAACGTATAATTTTCCATGATGATACCTTCTTTCTTTTCACTTTAAGAAGAAGTGAATTCAATTTGTATTCGTTCATCTTAAGATTAGCAAAAAAGCAGAAAATTAACGAGGGGAACAGTGAAAAAACAGAAAGATTTAATAAACGGAGAAGAGCAATTCTAAGATTAAAGTACAGGATGAAAGAAGACTACTTTTAGGTTGCTTTATGATAAACTAGAGAAAAAGGAGGCCATCTTGTAAAAATCGAACATATTGGCTTATTCGTTAAAGATTTAGAGGGCGCACGTCGGTTTTATGAAACGTATTTTAATGGTGTTGCTGGTGGAAAATATCAAAATGAAAAGACTCGTTTTCAATCGTATTTTATTTCTTTTACAAATGGTGCACGTTTAGAAATTATGACACGACCAGAAGTTTCAGGAGAAAATAATTTATATCCATTAGGTTTTGCGCATTTGGCGTTCGCGTTGGGAAGTAAAGAAAAAGTTGATAAATTGACGAATCAATTAAAAAAGGATGGCTATCAAATTATTAATGGTCCAAGAATAACAGGCGATGGGTATTATGAGAATGTGGCACTTGATCCAGAAGGTAATCAACTCGAATTAACCGTTTAAAAATAACGACAAAAAAACTTGTAAGGAAGATTTCCCACAAGTTTTTTGTTGTTATTCAGCTGTTTTTGCGGTATCGATAATCGCTTGTAAATAACCTTTAGAGTCTGAGAAAGTTGCACCAGAAATCACATCTGCTGGGCTATCTTTTTCTCCTAGAGCATCAAGTTCACCGATTGTTGCTTCTAATTCAGCAATTGTTTTTCCAATTGTGAAATCTTGAATGGCTTTCATATTAGCAGCGTAGGTGTTAGTGGAACCACCTTTTTCAGCCATCATTTTAGAATAGGCCTCATTGTTTGCGATTTTTGATGCTAAGACAACACCGTCAGCTACGCCTTGACCAAAGTCGCTATCTGAGTTTGGTACACCGCCAAAGGTTGCTAAGTCAACGTACTGGAACTCATCCATAAAGACGGCTGCGATTTTATCGCCATCTAGGGCTACGGTTGTCATCGCAAATGATTTATCACCATGTGGCGCACCTAGGAGTTGTGCTGTTTTAAAATCAGTAGCAGTTGTTTCGGCACCAATTGAAACGGCACCTTCTGTTGCAGCATCAATAATTGATTGTAAGTAACCTAGTGAGTCGGTAAATGTTGCCCCAGAAATGACATCGGCTGGACTTTCACCTTCACTAAGGCCTTCTAAGGCTTTAATTGTTTCTTCTAATTCAGCAACAGTTTTACCTTTTGTAAAGTCAGTAATCGCTGTGATGCTTTGTTGCCATGTTTGCGTTGCTTGTGCTTTATCAGCCATCATTTTAGAATAGGCCGCATCATTTTGTTCTTTGCTCGCTAAAACAGTATCTGCTGGAAACGATTCGCCAAATCCGCCATCTGAATTCGGTACACCGGTGAAGTCACCAGGAGTTAAATATTGGAATTCATCTAAATGAGCATCCACAATTTTATCGCCATTCATTAAAACATTAACTGCAGCAAAGGATTTTGTCCCATGGGGAGCAGTGTATAATTGGCGCATAACAAGTGTGCCCGCCGCTGGAATGGTTGTTTCAGTGTCTTTACCAGTTGCGATTGTGATATTTGTTTCACTTGTTTCGGAACTTTGGCTTACTTCGGATTGAACTTGAGAACTTTCGACCGTAGAAGAGTCACCTGATTGGGGAGCATCCGGACTACAAGCTGCTAAAGCAAAACTTGTTAAAAGAATAACTGCAGATAGATGGGTCTTTTTCATAATAGCCTCCTAAAAAAAACTTATTTGTATTATTATTCACATAATATCATGTAGTGAAAGCTTTTACAATGGTAAAGGTTAACTTATTAGTGATTTATTTTTGTGAATAAAAAAAACAACGAGCCAGAGGGAAGGAGTGGCTTGTTGTTTTTGATCTTTTGAATTTTGGCTAATAAAAATTATTCTACAGCGTGTCTTTATAAAAAAAATATCGCTAAAAAGAGGGGGGAGGAGCGATTTTTTATGGAGTTTCATCTAAGCTAAGTTCATCACTGGTGACCCACATATGGTTTTTGACCGGTTCACCACCGTCTGACGGAACATAATCAATCACATAAACGGTATCCGTAAGTGCAAATTCAACGGTTGCCTTTGCACCATTCATACCAGCCATATGGTCGGCTTTTAGCGTAACGGTCTCGCCTGCTTTAGCGATTGTTTTTGTGTCTTCTAATTCTTCTTGAACAACCCATTTGTGATTCATAACTTTTTCACCACCGGTAGTGGGTTCATAACTAACTTCATAGATGGTTGTGTCATATGCACCAACGATTTCAGCTTGAGCATCTTGCATACCTGGCATATGATCGGTCAATACAGTAACTTTCGTCCCAACTGGAAATTCTGGGTCACTCGCTTCAACCATTCCTGAAGGTACTTCACCTTCGTGATTCATTTCTTCCATTTCACTACTCATACTACTCATTCCATTAATTTCATTCATTTCATTACTAGTTGCTGTTGAACTGGGAGACGTACCATTTGAGTCACCTGAGGGTATTTGATTACTACATGCTCCTAAAACAAATAGTGTTCCTAGACTTATCGTAAGTAAGCCAAATTGCTTCTTATACATAAAGATAACCTCCAAGACTGTTATTTTTTGGAGCAATGATTTGCTTAATCATTGCACTGTGCATTGAAATGAGTCATAGACCACCTTCCATCTATAACAAGGGTAACGTAAAACACTTTTCCTGGTCAAACCATACGGATTCATATATAGGATTGTTAGTTTCGATTAATAAAACAAACATTCTTGTAACGTTGTAAAGGAAATGCAATATTTTGAAAAGGTTTACAATTAACAGTCCAGCCATTCATTAGTTTGTAAAAGCTATGTTGATTAAGAACTCCCTATCGCTAAAAACAAGACGATAAGGATGAGTTTACTGTTAGGGAGAAAGTGAAAAAAAGCAATTGATCCGTAGACCAATTGCTTTTTACTAATCAAAGGCACTTGAATATTGTAAGGTGCCGCGGATGTTCTTCAAACAATCACTAGTAAGCACTTTTAGCATGAAGACTTCAGCAGGGACTTCAAAAGGGGCGGTTACTTGATAATTTTGAGCAGGGAGATAACCGAATTGGGCATAATATGTTGGATGTCCAAGAATACTAATAAAAGGATAGCCTAATTGTTTTGCCCATGCCTCTAGTTCGTACATTAATTGTTTGCCAATGTCTTGTTTTTGGTAATTGGGATCAATGGCTAACGGTGCTAAAACCAAGCCAGTTAAGTTTTGTTTGTTATTGATAATTTGAACTTCACTTAATAAGCCATAACCGACAATCTGCTCTTTTTCGGGTGCAACAAGCTCAAGCGTAGGGACATATTCTTTACTGAGTCGAATTTTTCAACCAGTTCGGCTTCATTGCCGTAACCAAAATCCGTAGGTGTAAAAGCTTCTCGAATCAATACAGCGACATCTGGAAAATCATTTATTTGAATGGTACGAATTTGCATGACAGACCTCCTGTTAGTTGTTAAGACTAGTATAACAAAAAGTCTGGCTTTTGATGTGGTAGGGGGTGACAAATAATTGAAATGTGGAAGAGAAATTAACTGATATTTATTAATAATCTATGGCTTGGTGAATTAAACTTTGAAGGGCATTTCCTTGTCAGATAAACGTTAACAATCTATACTAAATAGAAAAGGAGGCGTTTTTTTATGTCAGAATACCAAATTCCTAAAATTTGGGAAGTCGATCCAGCCAAAGAAAGTCCTTTAGGGAATCAGTCAGTTGCAGGCAGTCGTTTTGAACAACATCTTCCGATCGGTGACAAGCCCTTACAAGTTTATTCATTGGGAACTCCAAATGGAATAAAGGTCGCGATCATGCTTGAAGAATTGAAGGCAGTTGGAGTAGAGGAAGCCGCGTATGATTTATATAAAATTGATATCTCAAAAGGTGAACAGTTTGGTAGTGATTTTGTGAACATCAATCCCAATTCAAAAATTCCAGCGATGGTCGATTACTCCGTTGAACCACCAATCACAGTTTTCGAATCGGCTTCGATTTTACTATATTTAGCAGAGAAATTTCAAAAGTTTATACCAACGACATTGTCTAAGAAAACAGAAATGATGAATTGGTTGTTTTGGCAAACGGGTGCAGCCCCTTTTCTTGGAGGAGGCTTTGGGCATTTTTATCATTATGCGCCATTTGCTCAAGAGTATCCGATTGACCGTTATACGATGGAAGTAAAACGTCAGCTTGATTTACTAGATAAACATTTAGCCACTCGCGACTATATTTTAGGAGAGAGCTATTCAATTGCTGATATGGTCATTTGGCCTTGGTACGGTCGTTTAGCTTTGGGAGAGTTGTATGGTTCCGCGGATGAGTTCTTACAAGTCAAAAACTACCAAAATCTAATGGCTTGGGCTAAACGAATAAACGAACGTCCGGCAGTGAAAGAGGCGTTAGCAATAGAATATCGAACTATCGATTCGTATTCAATTTAGGAATTATTCGATAAACAAAAAAAGTTTGTGAAAAAACCAGGCATAAAGTTATTAACCATCAAACCATTGTGCTAAAATGTTTGTGAAACGTTAATGATGATGCCCAGTTACCTGTGTTTGTTTATTGAGTGGAGGATGAAAAATTGAAAAGAGTAATCATGGTTAGTTCCGTCTTAAGTCTTTTTTTACTAAGTTCTTGTGCTAAAAACGAAAGCCCGCCAAGTAGTGTACCCGTAGCGGATTCTTCAGAAATGATGGAAGAGCAATCAGAAGAAATGCCAGCTGCTGCCGAAGAAAAAGAGAATGATGATAAAGAATCAGGGAAATCGGCAATCGACAAAGAGGAATTTTTAATGGATGATGTCATGGATTTAACTGAAATTTCAAATGGCGGTGAAGATAGTCGGGAATTTACAATTGGTTATGCTACAAAAAATTCTTATGAAGAAGTCAAAGCTTTTTATCAAGATTTAGTCAAAGAACTTGGTGTGACGGAAGTGACCGAACAAAGTAGCGATGAGGAAGAAACGTGGGCGATTTTTGGTTCGTACGATGGTGCGATTTTACAGATTACGGTGGGTCCACAAGAAGAGAATCGTTATGTGATGGTTATGAGCTATATTCAATAAAAAACGAAAACAGGTGAATCCTAGCGATTGATCTGTTTTTTGTACGAAAAAAGAGAGCTGTTAAAAGCTCTCTTACGTTTTAAATTATTTAACCGCATGTTTCGCGATGTCACGACGAATCACTAATGATAAGACAAGTGCGACGGCTGACATTGCAGCAAAAACAAGCATGGCTGTTGCATACGAACCAGATATATCCGTGATCCAAGAAAGTAATAACGGACCTGCCATACCTGCCATTGCCCACGCAGTTAAAATATAACCGTGGATGCTGGCAACAGATTTGTTACCGAAAATGTCACTGACATAGGCTGGAACAGCTGAGAAACCTCCACCATAGCAAGTCATAATGATGCAAATCAAAATGATAAAGGCAATTGGTGAACTTGTAAAGTAAAGGGTAATTAAGGCAACCACATCAATGACAAAGTAAGCCGTAAAGACATTTGGGCGACCGATATAGTCCGAAACTGTTGCCCAGACAAAACGACCTCCGCCATTGAAAATACCCATAATCGCTACCATTGTGGCAGCCAGACCAGCTGTCATACCAGTTGATTTTTGAGCAAGCGGTGCTGCGGCAGAAATAATAGCAATACCACAAGTGATGTTAATGAAGAGCATTGTCCATAACATCCAAAAGCGTTTTGTTTTAACTGCTTCATTGGCAGTGTATGCCGGACCACTTGTTTTAGTTTTATCTTCTTTTTTAGTTTTATCTTCTTTGAATCCTTCAGGTACCCAACCAACAGGTGGTTTTTCTAAATATTGGGCTGAAAGGAACATAATGATGAAGTAGCTAGCACCCAAAACATAGAACGTATTGATCAACCCGACAGTTGACATTAATGCTTCAGCAATAGGTGTTGTGATTAATGTCGCAAAACCAAATCCCATAATTGCCATTCCTGTTGCTAAGCCTGGACGATCTGGGAACCAAGCCATCATTGTTGAAACCGGTGTCACATATCCGGTCCCTAAACCAATTCCCCCGATTAAACCATAGCTTAAATAAAGCAACGGTAATGAGGTAATGCTAATTGCAAAACCCGTTAGCGCAATCCCTGTTCCAAAGAAAATTGCTGAGATTGTTCCGGTCATACGCGGACCGTATTTGTCAGTCAAATGACCCATAAATGCTGCTGAAAAGCCTAAACAAAAAATAGCTAAACTAAATGCAAATGAGATTTGCCCTTCAGACCAATTACTGGATTGTTGGATTGGATTTGTGTAAATACTCCACGCATAAGCGGAACCGATGGATAAGTGTAACATGACTCCGGAGAGTGCGATTAACCATCTGTTTTTCAGTTTTTTGCTGTTTACTAGCATTTGTTCCATAAAAACTTCTCTCCTTTATTATTTTATCTAACTGCTTTAGTATACACTAGAATGTGAAAGAAAGCGCATTAAATTTTAAAAGAAAAGGATTTATTTTGTGAAAAGGATTCTTAGTGGGAAAAGAGACGTTAAGAATGAAAAAGCTTTCAATAAATAACGCTTCTTTAATGCTTTCATGCAAAAAAGAAGCGTTATTCCTCTTTTATTTTTATCATTTCAATGATTCGTACCGTTGTGACTACAAGAGATAAAGAAATCATGCAATATGAAAGACCGAGATCCTTAAACCAAAAATAACCAACAATACCGATAGCAATTGCAACAAGCATGACCCACTTCGTTACCTTTAATTTCAAAAAACGTCTCTCCACTTCATTGGTTTTTTAGTGAAAGCCTTTTCTATTATTGTAGCAGATTTTTAATATTTAATAAAAAAATGAATGAGAGAAAAAATTTAGATTTTTAAAACTTCTCAAGTGACAAAGTGTCACTTGGTGTGCTATTATTCAAAAGTGACAAGTCGTCACTAATATTATTAGGGGGTTCGCATGATGTTTCTAGCATTAAAAGAAATGAGATATTCGAAATTAAGATACAGTTTGATTATAGGAATAATGTTTTTGATTGCTTACGTTGTTTTTATTTTATCGGGCTTAGCAACCGGTTTGAACTGGGAATTTAAACAAGTGATTGTCGATTGGGATGCGCAAACCGTCGTATTGTCTGAGGATGCCAATGATATGTTTGCGGCTTCGCAATTAACCAGAGGTGATATTGAGCGTGTGGAGGCTAAAAATAAAGCGAGTATTGGCTTATATAGTAGTGTCGTGATTGGCGATGGCGAAAAAATCAATACTTCGATTTTTGGTACCGAAGAAGATGCCTTTTTATTACCGAAAGTCATAGAAGGTCGTTCGTTTACCGCCGAAGATGAAATTATTATTTCTAAAAATTTAGCTGAAGAAGGATTTGAGGTAGGCGATCAAATCAAAATTGGTCGTTCCGAGGAAAAAATGACGATTGTCGGTATTTTCCCTGAGACCTTTTATACTGTGACACCGGTAGTCTATACATCATTAGATACTTGGACAAAATTAAAATACAACACCCAACCTTTTGCATCAGATGATGAGAAACCAATCAATATTGTCGTTGCTAAAGAAGCAAATGCAACGTTAGATAATACGAGCGGAACGGAATTAAGTCAGTTAACAACTGTTGATTTTATTGAAAACTTACCAGGTTTTTCTGCCCAAAATCTAACTTTGAATTCAATGATTTACTTCTTGTTTGTGATTGCCACAGCGATTGTCGGCATCTTTATGTACGTGATTACCTTACAAAAAACCGCGATTTTTGGCGTTATGAAAGCTCAAGGGATTCGAACAAGTTTCATTGCAAAATCAATTATCGGACAATCATTTATTGTCGGCTTAATTGGAGTCTTCCTTGCTTTTGCTGCAGCTTATGGAACGAGCCTCATTTTACCAAGTGCGATGCCATTTGCTTTTGATTTAATGCAGTGGTTCTTGTATAGCGGTATCTTAATCGTAGTCGCTGTTTTAGGTGGTCTGTTTTCAATTCGTACAGTCACAAAAGTTGATCCAATTTCAGCAATAGGAGGGTAATCAAATGAAAGACGTACTTGTAATGAATCAAATTGTTAAAACTTTTGGTAAAGATAAAACAGAAGTGACCGCACTTAAAGGCCTTGATTTTCGGGTGAAAGAAGGCGAGTTTATAAGTATTATCGGACCATCAGGTTCAGGAAAAAGCACCTTTTTAACAATTGCAGGTGGCTTACAAAATCCGACATCTGGTGAAATTATGATCAATCAAACCAACTTTAGCCGTCTAAATGAAAAACAACGGGCGAAGTTACGTTTTAAAGATATTGGCTTTATTTTACAAAGTTCGAACCTAATTCCTTTTTTAAAGGTTAAAGAACAATTTTATTTGGTCGATAAAGTTTCTGGCACAAAACGAGAAAAAGAACGCATCGAAGAGCTGCTATCATCATTAGATATTTTGGATTTACAGGAAAAATATCCACGTGATTTATCTGGTGGTGAACGCCAACGAGTGGCAATTGGACGTGCCTTATTTAATAACCCAAGCTTGATTTTAGCTGATGAACCAACGGCTAGCTTAGATACCGATCATGCCTATGAAGTCGTAAAGTTGTTGGTGAAAGAAGCCCATGAGAAAAAGAAAGCAACGGTGATGGTAACGCACGATGCTCGAATGATTCAATGGAGTGATCGCGTTTATCGCATGGAAGATGGTCAGTTAATCGAAGAAAAATAAGATATGCTTTTAAATGGCTTGAAACGGGTGATAAAACCGTCTAAAACGTTTATAATAGAGAGAATAATAATCGCTCGTTGAGTAAGAGGAGGAAAAAAATAAATGCCTAGTCCAACTTTTTTTCACCTGAAACCAGAGAAACGTAAAAAAATGGATACTGTTTTATTGGATATTTTTTATAATCAACCCGTTAGCCAAATTAAAGTTTCGCAAATTGTTGAAGCAACGGAAATTTCACGAGGGGCTTTTTACAAATATTTCCTTGATTTAGAAGATGCTTATTTATATACCGTTCGTGAAAGTGCGAAACAAATTCATGGAGATATTTTAACATTTATTTATAAAGATCAAAGTGATTTTTTTGCAGGAATCGAACGTTACCTTGAGTGGTGCAGTGAGCTAGATACAAATGATGAAAATTGGAAAAAGTTAAAGTTATGCACCCAAACGAATCTTTTATCGAATACAAAGCGTGAACCATTACCAGAGGAATCATCGATGATTAAACAATGGAAAGCCTTGCTTGCCCAAAATCAGTTTAACATTAGTGACGCAGACGAAGCCCTTAGTTTTTTATATTTTATTATGGCCTTAGTGATGGACGCTTTGACTGATTTTATTGTTAATCAGTGGACAACTGCAGAGTTACTAAAAGATTTCCGTTTTCGGACAAAATGGCTTTTACAAGGCATTCGTTAACATCGAAATAAAAAGACGTCTCAACAAGCAGCGCACCATTTTAGTCAGTGTGTTTGTTGGGACGTCTTTTGTTTTAATTATTGATTGGCTTCTTTTTAAGAGCCGCTTTTTTTAAATGTTGTTCACGAAGTTCTTTAATGCGTTGATTTTTGTCCATTTTTTCAGGAACGTTCTTTTCGTGAAATTTGGCAACCGATGCTTTGCCTTTTGAATCTAATTGATATTTACCCAAGGGGTTCACCTACTTTGTTGAGGGTTCAAGCGAAGCGCTTGTTCTTTTATAGTATACCTTAAATTTTTGAATAGAGAAATGAAAAACCCAGAGCTTGGATCAATCGATTGAGCGTATTATTTGCGGTTAAAAAGTAAAGGGAGTATGATAATTACACAAAGGTCAAAGATGGTCAGTTATTTCTTAACCATTGATTTTTGTACAACGATTATAGGAGGTTTGCGCTATGGCAAAACAACATTTTGAAAGAACCAAAGAGCATGTAAACATTGGAACAATTGGACACGTCGATCACGGAAAAACAACTTTGACCGCTGCGATTACGAGTGTGCTAGCTAAAAAAGGCCTAGCAAACCCTCAAGACTACGCAAGTATTGACGGCGCTCCAGAAGAACGTGAGCGTGGGATTACAATTAATGCGTCACACGTTGAATACGAAACAGAAAAAAGACACTATGCACATATCGATGCCCCAGGACACGCGGATTATGTTAAAAATATGATTACCGGTGCGGCTCAAATGGACGGTGCAATCTTAGTTGTTTCCGCAACAGATGGTCCAATGCCACAAACGAGAGAACACATTTTGTTATCCCGTCAAGTTGGTGTTAAATATTTAGTTGTCTTCTTAAATAAAACGGATCTAGTGGATGATGATGAATTAATTGATTTAGTTGAAATGGAAGTACGTGATTTACTTTCTGAATACGATTTTCCAGGTGATGACACCCCAATTATCAAAGGTTCTGCTTTAAAAGCGATTCAAGGTGATCCTGATGCAGAAGCTGCAATCATGGAATTAATGGATACGGTAGATACTTACATTCCAACACCGGTTCGTGAAACAGACAAACCATTGCTGTTATCAGTTGAAGATGTATACTCAATTTCAGGTCGTGGTACGGTTGTTTCTGGTCGTATCGAAAGAGGGGCTGTTAGTGTAGGCGATGAAGTAGAAATCGTTGGAATTAAAAAAGAAACGAAAAAAGCGATTGTGACTGGAATTGAAATGTTTCGTAAAACGTTGGATCGTGGAGAAGCGGGCGATAACGTAGGGCTATTGTTAAGAGGGATAACGAGAGATGAAGTTGAACGTGGTCAAGTAATTGCCAAACCGGGTTCTATCACACCACATACGAATTTCAAAGCAGAAATCTATGTGCTTAGCAAAGAAGAAGGCGGTCGTCATACTCCATTCTTTAATAATTATCGACCACAATTTTACTTAAGAACAACCGATGTTACCGGTAATATTCGTTTAGGTGATGGCACAGAAATGGTTATGCCTGGCGATAACGTGGCAATTGATGTGGAATTAATCCATCCAGTTGCAATTGAAAAAGGTACAACTTTCTCAATTCGTGAAGGTGGACGCACGGTTGGTTCAGGAATGGTTACAGAGATTTCTAAATAATAATAAATAGATAGCAAGGACACTTCTCGTTAATTTAATGAGGGGTGTCTTTTTTAAATAGTATTATTAATGAATGTACTGATATTGAATCTAGATGTCCTTACAGGTTGAAAGAAAGTTTAATTTATTGTTTTACAATCCGAGTATGTTTAATGATATAAAATAAAAAAGTTCAAATAGTGCAAATATATAAGAGGTTATACTATAACCTGAATAATTCATAATTTTTCAAAAAAGCTTCAAAAACCTTGTTATAACAGTCTATTTTGTTTC
>NZ_JBHSGT010000034.1:0-18722 GCF_042654605.1 Enterococcus eurekensis | reverse complement strand
AAAGTAATTGTAAGCTGCCGTGAGGCAGTTTCACATGGTTTTAATTAAAAGTATGAATTATTCAGGATTCTAAAGAAAAATAAAATATTCAAGCGAATCTTACAACTTTGTTAGCAAAGGAAAGATTCGCTTTTTTGCTGTAATATAGGGATTATTTAATCACTTAATAAAAATTATCAAAGTTTTTGTAACATAAGTGAAATTATTGCAATAATCAATAGAAAAATAATACAAGGTATGGAATAATAGATAAAAAGGATTTTGGAGGGTAAAAGATGAATTTTTGGCAACGTGGTTTAAAAAGTGTCACTAGAAGAAAAGGGCGTTCGTTGATTTTATTTTTAGTCATCTTCATTTTAGGAAACGTTATCGCGGGTTCCGTTGCGATTCAACAGTCAACAAAAAATGTTGAAGAAGAGACAAAAAAACAAATGGGAGCAGTAGCGACCATTGAAATGGACTATGAGAGAGTCGATAAAGAGCAACAAGCCAATCCCGAAGCGTTTGAAAATAACGATGAGTGGCATAGACAACCGTCATTAAAAGAGTTAGAAGCGATTGGTGAGTTACCCTATGTAAAATATTTTGAGTATTCCGTAGGTTCATGGATGGGCTTGAATAAAATTAAAGCATACACAGATGAAGAAATGGGTATGTCTTACGGTGGCGGAGCGAAATATAACTTAAATGTTCGTGGGGTCAATCGTAAAGAATTAGTTGATATCGAAGAGGGCTTAATTAAACTTGAAGACGGTAGTACGTTTAGCGATAAAGATATTGCTGAAGGAACCAATAACATTATTATTAGCAAAGAAGTCGCTGAACTAAACGGAGATTTAAAAGTGGGAGATCAAATAGTCTTTGACGTAACAGGTGAGTATTATCCAATGGAAGACGAAGGCACTGAAGGTTCAGATGATGGTGCAGCAACGATGGATTCTATGGGAGAAATGGCTGAACCCGAAGTTCGAACGTTTGATTTTCCTGCAAAAGTCATTGGAATTTTCTCTGTTATTAAAAAAGAGCAAAAAGAAATGACACCTGAAGAGCGCTCAAACGACAGCTGGATGGCAATGGAGCAAATCAATACAATCTATGCTCCGAATAAGTTATCACAAGAATTAAACCGTCAAATGAGTGAGAAAATCTGGGGTGTTAGTCCGGAAGATTTAGAATCAGAAGAAGAGAATTATCAAACAACTTATGCTTTAAAATCAACAGATGACATCGAAGCCTTTCGTGAAGAAGCGAATGCTTTAATTACGAATAAATATTATGAAATCATGGCAGCAAGTGATCAATACGATCAAGTCGCTGGTAGTATGAAGAAATTAGGTCAAATTTCTGGCTATGTGGTTATTATTGCGGTGGCCGCAACAATGATGATTATTTCTTTAATCGTTCTATTATTCTTACGTGATCGTAAGCATGAACTAGGTATTTATTTGTCACTAGGTGAAAATCGTGGGAAAATTATTGGTCAAATTTTGATTGAATTGTTATTGATTGGTTCACTTGCCCTTGTTTTATCATTAGTAACAGGTAATTTACTAGCTGGTGGCATTTCAAACTCACTTTTCCAAATGGACTGGTTTACGAATAACGGTCAAAATGGCATGATGTATTACGGTGGTGTCATTGGTCAAAATAACATTTCGCCAGAAGAAGTACAATCGGCTTATAAAGTTACTTTCTCAGCAGGTTACATTATTACTTATTTAGTAACAGGTTTGGGTACGATTTTACTATCCGCAGTTGTACCATTATTGTATATTTTACGCTTAAATCCGAAGAAAATTATGATGTAGGGGGGAACAAGGATGCCATTATTACAAACAAAAAATGTCGATTACTTTTATCAAGATGGGGATACGCGTCGTTATATCTTAAAAGACATTTCGGTTGGTTTTGAAAAAGGTCGATTGTATTCGATTTTGGGTCAATCAGGTTCTGGTAAAACAACATTTTTATCATTGATTAGTGCCCTTGATACACCTAAAGAAGGTGAAGTTTTACTAGAAGATGAAGATATTAAAAAAATGGGTTACGAAGCATTTCGTCGCAATAAAATTAGTATTATTTTCCAAAGTTACAACTTAATTCCTTATTTAACAGCAGTTGAAAATGTCCTTGTTCCAATGTCAGTTACTGATAATCAATTACCAGATAATCATTCAACAGTTGCCTATAACTTACTTGATTATATTGGAATCACAAAAGACAAAGCGAACCGTCTAGTCAATCAACTATCCGGGGGAGAGCAACAAAGGGTAGCGATTGCTCGTGCTTTAGCCACAAACGTTGATATTATTTTAGCTGATGAACCAACTGGAAACTTGGATGAAGAAATGGAACAAGAAATTGTTGATATCTTCAAAGAGTTGGCTCATACCCACAATAAATGTGTAATTATGGTTACCCACTCGAACGAAATTGCGCAACAAGCTGATGAAGTTTTAGTCCTTCGTAAAGGTGTGTTACGTCCATATGAATGATTTTTTATCAAATTTTACTAAAGACAATTACGACGGGAAAAAACACGAACCAAAAGATGACAAGGTTGATAACGCTGATAACGTTGCTGATGAGGTTGTCCCAGAACAACCAAGCGAAGCAGTTCCAGTGGAGTCGACGTTTGATCGTGTTAAAAAAGCAGTGACTCCTCCAACGTCTGAAGCTACTGAAACGCCGGAAATCGAACCGGTTTCAAAAGAAGTAGATTCAATACAAGAAGAGCCAGAGCCGATTCCAACTCGTCGTCAATCACGAGAACAGGCACCTGTCAGTCGTTTTGGAACAGAAGAAACAGAATTTGATCCAACTTATAAAAAGAAACAACAAAAAAAATATCTAATCATTGGACTTTTATCGGTTCTAGCCGTTGCAGTAATTGGCTTTACTTATTACCAATTAACCCATGTTAAAGTTCCTAATTTTAAAAATGAAGAAGTCGCAAATGTGCGTACTTGGGGCAATGACGAAGGGGTCAAAATCAACGTCAAACAAGAGTATGATTTCGAAACAGCAACCAACTCGGTTATTTCACAAAACGTAGCGGCTGACAAAAAGATTCGTAAAGGTAAAACTTTAGAAATCATTAGTAGTTTAGGTCCAGATCCAGAAGAAAAAATCACGTTACCTGATTTTGCTAAGATGGATAAAACCGCTGCGACAGATTGGATAACGGAAAACAAGGCTGAAAACGTAACACTGATTGAAAATTATGATGATAAATTGAAAAAAGGTGTGTTTATTAAACAAGAATTTGCCAATAAAGACTTGAAAGCAGAAGATTATGTACGTAAAGATCGCTTAATGCTTTATTATTCAAAAGGCAAAGAAGTTTTTGAAAAAAATATCGAGGTCCTAGAATTTAAGGGAAAACCTGTGGCTGAAGTTGAAGAGTGGGCGAAGAAAAATGAAGCAAAATTAAAAATCGTCAAAGACTTCTCGCAAACGATCGCTGAGGGGATTGTAATTTCTCAAGAAATAGCTAAAGGACAAAAGATTGCAAAAGATCAAGAATTTATCGTACACGTGTCAAAAGGTAAAGCGATTGAAGTACCGGATTACAGTCAGTATACGATGGAAGAAGCAACAGGGTTAGAAGCGAATATTCCTGTCGTTGTGAAAAGTCTGTATTCCGAAAGTGTCCCTTATGGACAATTTATTAGTCAATCAGTTGAAGCGGGTAAACAGTATAACGAAACCGATAATATTCCAACAGTGAAAGTTGTTTACTCTGCAGGACGACCTTATATTCGTGATTTACGCGGTTCCACCAGTGAAGGTGAACTAGCGAAACTGTTCTTTGATGAATATGAGTCAAAAGGTGCCAATATTTATTATGAAGTTTATTATTGTGACTCGGCTGCACCAAAAGGGCAAGTTGTTGAGATGAGTACTTATGGACAATTTATCTCAATTGGTTCAACCGTGTGGATTGGCATTAGTTTAGGCAATTTGACGGAATCAATTCCTGAGTCACCCACAGATGATCAATTGCCGCCAGACTCACAAGAAGAACAAACGATGGAAGAAGGCGCAGCTACGGTCGAAAATCAATAATTAAAAAGGTTATGGCTTGCATTTAGGCCGTAACCTTTTTATTATGAAATAAAGGGATGTAAAGGAGAAAAAACAATGGCCGATAAAATCGTTATATTTGGCGGTAGTGGTTTTCTGGGGCAAAGATTGGTTCGTTTAGCAGCTGAAAAAGGTTATCAAGTCGTTAGTGTTTCTCGTAAAGGTGCGCCTATTCCAGCTGAAAGTTGGCATACAAAAGTTGAGTGGGTTAAAGCAGATGTCTTTGTACTAAAGGAATGGCAAATGGTGTTAGAGGATGCCGAAGTCGTGGTCGATTGTATCGGCATTCTTCAACAAAAAAAAGTAGCAGGAATTACTTATGCAAAATTCAATGTGGAAGTGGCGCAAATATTAGCCTCAGAAGCCAAAGAGCAAAAAGTTCCGTTGTTCGTTTACATTTCAGCCAAGAGATTTATACCAATTATTCTTAAGCAATATTTCGAATCGAAGCAGCAAGCTGAAAAGCAAGTCCGTTGTTACTACCCTGAAGCACTGATTATTCGTCCCAGTCTCTTTATCGGAAAAGAACGCCAAGGCACACAATTACTTGACAGATTTATCAAATTGATACGAAAATTGCCTTTCTTTTCTAACTTCTTATCAGATTTTAAGCCTCAAACAGTTGAAACAGGGGCAAAGGATATTTTGGGGGAAATCACACAAAAACTCGTAAGTTTAGAAAATAGACAAACCTGATAAAAAGGGTTAAGCTTTCCTTTTTTATCCGGTTTGTCTATTTTTTATTGGCTTGGATTATTTTTAACGATAGAAGGTGAAATACCAAAATGTTTTTTAAAGGATTTACTAAAGTGGTAAGCATCTTCATAACCGACGGCCTTCGCAACTTCTTTAACGGTTAAATCTTGTTTTTCTAACATCTGATGGGCATTTTTCAAACGAATCTGGATTAAATAGTTAATCGGTGAAACACCGGTTAACTCTTTGAATATTTTCGATAAATAAGTTGGGCTGACATAGTAAAGTGTTGCTAATTGCTCAATGGAGATATCTTTTGCGTAATTGTTTTCCATATAAGTTGTAATCAGTTGAACAACTTGATTCATTCGGTCGCTTTGATTCGTGTGAGCTGTATCTTGAAACTGTTCTTCTTTTTCAAGACTACGTAAAAGTAAGATCATCATTTCCATGACTAAAGCGCGGCCAATAAAATGAAAATTCGTTTGTTGTTGATTAAATTCTTCAATTAATTGCCAAGCTTTATCAAAAACTTTAAGTTGGTTATCTTGAATCGAAAGAAGCGAGCTGCTATTAGGAAAGTGATTTTCTTCTAAACCATAGAGCTTGAAATTTTTGATGCCAATATGTAATTGGTGTGAGTAAGTATTAATTAGTTGCTTTTCAGCATGGTCGACACCCGGGTTAAACATTAAAACATCTCCACTGCGAACAGTTTTCCATTCGCCATCAATTAAATAAAGTGATTCGCCTTGTAAGATAATCGAGATTTCAAAAAAGTCATGATGGTGGATAGAATTTTCATTATCAGGCTGATTCCATAAATCAAATGCATATAAAAGTTCTGGATTAAAAAGTTCTAAACTCATTGTTTCTCCTTACTCATTCGCTCTTTTTCCGCATTCTATTGAATACTTCTTATTATACCTTTAAAAAAAACAATGTGTAGTGAAAAGATACAAAAATACATAGAAATTTCCATGGATTTTCGTAAGATATTCCATTCTATTTATATTGCTAACAGGTATGATAAGACATGTAAAAATAGAAAAGAGGGGAAACTTATGAATAATTTACAATGGCTTTGGCAATATTTAAAAAATTATAAAGTTCGTATGGTTATTGCACTTATTTTTGTCGTTGTCAATTCGCTATTAATTATTATTAATCCGATTATTACAGGAGAATTGGTGGATAAAGTAATTGATCAAAGCCAAATTGATTTACTGGTCCCATACTTATTAATTATGATAGGGGTCCAATTTTTGCGAACCGTTATTCGTTACACATATCAAATTATGTTTGAAAGAGTCAGTCAAAATGCGCTGTTCTCGATTCGACAAGACTTGTATATGAAATTACAAGAACTCGATTTTGATTTCTTTAACCATACACGTGTTGGGGATATTATGGCACGCATGACAGGAGATACGGACGCGATTCGTCACTTTGTTTCGTGGGTCTCTTATAATGCAATTGAATCGATTCTTTGGTTTATTACAGCGATTGTTATGATGGGGCTGATCAATTTACCGTTAATGTTAATGTTAGTGGTGATTACACCTCTGATTTATATTTTAACGATGAAAATGTCGCATGCCGCTCATCCAGTATTTTTTGAAATTCGTGAAAGTTTTTCTCGATTAAACTCAATGGTTGAAGAAAATATTGGTGGAAACCGAGTAGTTAAGGCTTTTGTACGTGAAGATTATGAAATCGAAAAATTTACTAGTTTTAACGAAGACTACAAAAAACGTAATATGGATTCTGCGAAAGTATCTGGTAAATTTCTACCATGGCTAGATTTACTCGCAGGAAGTTTGACACTGACAACCATTTTAGTGGGTGGAATTTTTGTTGTTCGTGGATCAATGACCCTAGGGGAGTTGATTATGTTTAATAGTTTCTTATGGATGTTAAACCAACCAATGCGTATGAGTGGTTGGTTAATCAACGATGTTCAACGTTTCTTTGCTTCTTGTGTGAAGATTCGTCAAATGCTCGGAACAAAAGCAAGTATTCTTGTTGAAAACAAAGGAGAGAGTACACAAATCAAAGGTTTTGTGGAATTTGAAAATGTTTCTTTTCACTTCTCAGATGATCCAAGTACAGACGTTTTAAGTAATGTTTCCTTTAAAATCGAACCAGGACAAACAATTGGTATTCTGGGTGAAACAGGTTCGGGTAAAACGACATTAGTGAACTTAGTGGCACGTTTTTATGACCCAACAAAAGGACGCGTTTTATTAGACGGACGTGATGCAAAAACTTACCCAGTACGTCAATTACGAGAAAATATTTCAATGGTTATGCAAGACGTCTTCTTGTTCTCAAATACAATTGAAGAAAATATTGCCTTTGGAGATCCGTATATGGAACCTGAATATATCCAACGTGTCGCAATGGTAGCCGATGCACATAGTTTTATTTCGACAATGCCCCAAGGATATGAAACGGTGGTGGGTGAACGAGGAGTCGGATTATCAGGTGGTCAAAAGCAAAGGATTTCTTTAGCACGTGCTTTAGCGAAAGATCCGAACATTTTGATTTTAGACGATACGACTTCAGCGGTAGATATGGAAACTGAATCAAAAATTCAAAAAGAATTAGCAGACTTGACTGGCGAAAAAACAACCTTTATTATTGCTCATCGCATTTCATCTGTGCGCGATGCGAATTTAATTTTAATGATGGAAAAAGGTCATGTGGTTGAACAAGGTAGTCATGAGGAATTAATCGCCAAAAAAGGCTTCTATTATGAAGTTTATCAAAAACAATTAGGTTTAACGAACGGGGAGGTGGGCTAAATGGCACGTAATCGTTTTGACCAAGATGAGGAATTAGTCCAGGAGTTTAACTGGTCCCAGTATAAACGCGTGGGTCAGTATGTCACTCCGTATAAAAAATCAATTTTTAAAGTTTTATTCGTGATTATTTTAGCGAATATCGCTAGCATGTATGGTCCGTACTATATGAAAATTGCGATTGATGAAGTGATTCCACAAAAAGATATCCGTTTATTAATCATCATCAGCGTGGTCTTTTTATTCTCACTTTTATTTATGGCATGGTGTATGCGATACCGAATTTTAGCGATTACAGAGATTGGACAAGATATTTTAAAAGATATGCGTTTTTCGATTTTTGAACATCTGCAACGTTTACCTTTCTCTTATTTTGATAACCGTCCACACGGTAAAATCTTAATTCGTGTCGTGAACTACATCAACACGTTGAGTGATTTACTAAGTAATGGTTTGATCAATTTAATCTCAGATATTTTTAGTGTCATTATTACATTAGCGTTCATGTTCTTTATTGACGTGAAATTAACACTTTATAGTTTAGTATTAATCCCTGTTTTGTTTGTAATGGTAATGTTTATTACAACGCGTCAAAGAAAGGCTTATCAACATTTAAGTAATAAACAATCAAACTTAAATGCTTATATTCATGAAAGTATTTCGGGTATTAAGATAACACAATCGTTTGCTCGTGAAGAGGAAAATTATAGAATTTTTAATGAAGTGAGCAATGAATATCGTGTCGCTTGGATGAAGGCTGTGAAGATTCAATTTCTATTATGGCCAGGCGTTCAAAATATCTCGGTATTAACAACAAGTTTGATTTACTTTGTAGGAATCCGTCAATTAGGTGTCGACGTTTCAACGGGTACCTTAATTGCCTTTATCGGTTATATTAATAATTTTTGGAATCCGGTAATTAATATCGGGAACTTCTATAACTCGTTAATTACCGCGTCAGCATATCTGGAGCGGATCTTTGAAACGATGGATGTTGTTCCAGAAATTCAAGATGCACCGAGTGCGCAAACCTTACCTACGATTAAAGGACAAGTTGATTTTGACAATGTCGTTTTCCGTTATGAAGAAGGCGGAAGAAACATTTTAGACGGTGCAACGTTTAGTATTACACCAGGACAATCAATTGCACTTGTGGGTCCAACTGGGGCAGGTAAAACAACCATTATTAACTTACTAAGTCGTTTCTATGATGTAAATGAGGGTAGCGTTAAAGTCGATGGTTATGATGTCCGCGATGTAACACTCAATTCGCTACGCTCACAAATGGGCGTTATGTTACAAGATACGTTTGTCTTTTCTGGCACAATTTTAGAAAATATTCGTTATGGAAAATTGGATGCCACAGAAGAAGAAATTATTGCGGCAGCTAAAATTGTGCGCGCACATGACTTCATTAAAGATCTAAAAGAGGGATACAATACAGTTGTTGAGGAACGTGGCAGTACGTTATCTGCGGGACAACGTCAATTGATTTCATTTGCCCGTGCATTGCTAGCAGATCCTAAAATTTTAATATTGGATGAAGCAACTTCAAGTATCGATACGAAAACTGAAGAGCTTTTACAAGAAGGGTTACAACAATTGCTAAAAGGTCGGACGTCATTTATTATTGCCCACCGACTATCGACGATTAAAAATAGCTCGCAAATTTTCTATGTTTCAGGCGGTAAAATCGCGGAAGCAGGTACTCATGACGAGTTGATGGAAGAAAAAGGATTATATCACCACTTATATCAATCACAGTACGATTTAATTCGTGCAGGATAGATTGCATAAACACTAAAACGAGATCCCCTCTTGTTTTAGTGTTTTTTCTTTTTTTATCCGCTATAATAATAGAGAACAAATACGAATAAAAGGAGTCGATTAAAGAGTGAATGAATTGATTGAGTTACAAAATGGTTCAGATATCCGAGGAATTGCGATTGAAACCGCTGAATATCCGGCTAATTTAACACCTGCAGCGATGAAAAAAATTGCATCCGGTTTGATTCATTGGTTAAAAAAACGCGTTGAACAGTCTGAAAATCGTCAATTAAAAATTGGTGTCGGGCGGGATAGTCGTTTAAGTGGAGAAACATTGAAAGAAGCGTTGGTTACGTCTTTAGTCGAACAAGGAGTCGATGTGATTGATTTTGGTTTAGCAACGACGCCTGCGATGTTTATGAGTACCCAGTTTTCTGAGTTTGCTTGTGATGCTGGGATTATGTTGACGGCTAGTCATTTGCCATTTTATTATAATGGGGTTAAAATTTTTAGCCAAACTGGTGGCGCAGAACACGAAGATATTGTTGAAATTACGACGAATATCGAGCCAGTAGTAGCAACGGAAAAAGGGCAAGTCATTAAGGCAGATTTAATTACACCGTATGCTGCTGATTTAGTAAATAAAATTCGTCAAGGGATTGAAGGACAGCCAGAGCAACCGCTCAAGGGATTGAAAATTATTGTCGATGCCGGTAATGGTGCGGGGGGCTTCTTTGCTGAAAAAGTACTACAACCATTAGGGGCAGATACGACAGGCTCGCAGTTTTTAGAACCAGATGGGGCATTTCCAAATCATATTCCAAACCCTGATAATAAAGAAGCGATGGCAAGCATCCAGCAAGCCGTCTTAAGAGAACAAGCCGATTTAGGTGTGATTTTTGATACCGATGTCGATCGTTCGGCAGTTGTCACAAAATCAGGTCAAGTATTAAATCGTAATAATTTAATTGCGGTTTTAAGTCGAATTGTTTTGAAAGAACATCCAGGAACAAGTATTGTCACGAATTCACCGACAACAGACCATTTGAAAGTTTTCATCGAGTCGCTTGGTGGCAAACAAGTCCGTTACATTTCTGGGTATCGGAATGTGATTAATAGAAGTATTGAGTTGAATGAGCAAGGAATTGATAGTCAATTGGCGATTGAAACAAGTGGGCATGCTGCGTTTAAAGAGAATTATTTTCTAGATGACGGTGCTTATGTGATTGCAAAAATATTGATGTTATTACCACAGCTAAAAGCTGAAGGACAAAATTTAGAAGACATGATAGCAGAATTGAAACAACCAGTAGAGACGCAAGAAGTCCGCTTTAAGTTAGAAACAAGTGACTACCGTGCATTAGGCGAGCAAGTCATTGCTGATTTAGCCACTATTCAAGTTCCAGGTTGGCATGTTGACCTAGAAAACGATGAGGGGATTCGTTTTAAATTAAGTGAAGACTATGGATCAGGGTGGTTCTTGTTGCGGATGAGTTTACATGAACCGTTACTTGTATTACAAGTGGAGAATGACCAGGAAAAAATGGTCCGTCCTGTTTTACAAAAAATCCATGAATTTTTAAATCAGTATCCAACAGTGAATCAGGCAAAAATAGTGCCATTAATTTAGAAAATGAGTGGGGAGGTGACGAAAGTTGCACCTCCCATTTGCTTTTACAAATGTTTTGAAATAGGTAAATTTATAGCAACTAGAGACAGCTGTTTTTGAACGGCCATTTTTTATTTAATAAAGTGAAAAAGTTTGCATACTTGCTCATTTTTGTTGAGTTCATGTGAAAAGTCGGTATAATAAGAAACGGAAATATTAGCTATAGGCTAATATTATTAATCGCTAGTTGTATCGATTTATTGAAACGAAAGATGAACGATTGCTTAAATAAAAAATAGGGGGCAATATATTGGATATTTTTAGAAAAAAATCAATCCGAGCAAGTAGTAAAAGTGAGCTAAGAAAAAATCTTAAGGTTAAAGACTTAATTTTACTTGGAATTGGTGCCGTTATTGGGACCGGGATTTTTGTCGTAACAGGAACAGCGGCTGCGGATTATGCAGGACCGGCAGCGACATTATCGTTTCTAGTTGCAGCAATTGTCGTGATTGCTAGCGGTTTTTCTTTTGCTGAGTTTGCTGCAAGAGTTCCAATCACTGGTGGACCGTATGGCTATTTGTCTGTCGTGTTTGGCGAATTAAGTGGTTGGATGGCCGGTTGGTTTTTAATCTGCGAATACTTACTAGCGGTGTCTTCGGTAGCTTCCGGTTGGTCCTCATATTTCCAAGGATTTTTAACGAGTATTGGTATTCATTTACCGAAAGCTTTAACTGCGGGCTATAATGCACAAAACGGTACATACGTCGATTTAGTTGCAGCGATTGTTGTTTTGTTGATTACGGTTTGGGTGACACAAGAAGCCAAAAAAGCCTTACGCTTAAATAACTTAATGGTTTGGGTAAAATTTGGAATTATCGCTTTATTCATTATTGTTGGCGTCTTTTTTGTTGATCCAGGGAATTGGACACCATATGTACCATTTGGTTCAGCAGGTGTTTTTGATGGGGCAGCGCTTGTGTTCTTTGCCTTTTTAGGTTTTGATGCGATTGCAATGGCCGCAGAAGAAGTTGAAAACCCTCAAAAAGATGTCCCTCGTGGCATTATTGCTTCCATTTTAATTGCTGCAACACTCTACATTATCGTAACGATTATTTTAACCGGGATGGTACCATATACAGAATTAGGTGTTGGTGATCCGGTAGCCTTTGCTATGCGCTATGTTCATTTAGATTCAGTGGGATCAATTTTATCGATTGGAGCGATTTTTACACTCTTAACAGTGACAATTTCAATGTTATATTCTCTGGTTCGTTTAATTTATGCAATTAGTAAAGATGGTTTATTACCAAAATTCTTAAGTAAGATTGATAAGAAACATCGGACACCAGTCAACGCGACTTATGTTACAGGTGCGATCGCCTTATTCTTTGCTGCCGCTTTTCCATTAAATTTATTAGCAGAATTAACGAATATTACGGCACTTGCTTGCTTAATCATGATGTCACTAGGTGTGATTCGTTTACGTAAAATGATGGGCGAGCCAAAACAAGGAGAATATCGGATGCCGTTTGTACCAATCTTACCTTTGTTTAGCGCAATTGCGTGCGCCTTTTTAATGACTCGCTTAACAGGTGCGACATGGATAGTTTTTGGTATTACTACTCTGATTGGATTAGGTATTTATTTTGGTTATGGTTATAAAAATAGCCATATGAATCAAGTCGATTAAAAAAAAAGGAGCCTAGGCTCCTTTTTTTAATGCGATAATTCTAACATTTTTTGTTTTAATGCTTCTTCCATCGTTTCGAGTTCAATTTCAGCCGCATGACGTTTTTCTTTACCTTCTTGTTGAATACGCAAAGTTTCTTGAATCGTTTCGATTAAGTCGTTTTGCGTTTTTTGAAGTGTTTCAATATCGACAATGCCACGTTCGTTTTCACGAGCCGTTTCGATTGCTGAAACTTTTAGCAATTCAGAATTTTTCTTCAATAGGTCGTTCGTTGTTTCAGAAACTTGGCGTTGCGCAGTTACCGCATCTTTTTGACGTAACAATGTTAAAGCAATCGCTACTTGGTTTTTCCATAATGGAATCGCCGTATGAATTGACGATTGGATTTTTTCAGCCAACGCTTGATTCGTATTTTGGATTAAACGAATTTGTGGTGCTTGTTGAATGGTAATTTGACGAGTTAAGCGTAAATCATGTGTCCGTTTGTCTAAACGATCTAAAAATTGTGAGTAATCATTGGCAATTTGGACATCCATTTGGTCACCAGTTTCTTCGGCTTTTTTCATAGCTGCAGGAATAATGCTTGTTTGCAATTCTTCCATTTTCAATTCACCCGCTGCGATGTAGATGTTTAATGCGTCGAAATAGTCTTTATTTTTTTGATATAATTGTTCAAGCATTAAGTTGTCTTTTAAGAGACCTTCTTTTTCTTTATCTAATTTGACAGCTACTTTATCGATTTGTGCGCCAATTTTTTGGTATTTTGCTGTGATTTCAAAAATTGATTGTTTCACTTTACCAAACATGCGTTTAAAGACATTGCCTTCGCCTGCACGTAAATCATCAGGATTGGCTTCTTTTAAACGGAACATTAATTCGGTCAATGAATCACCAACTGGACCGACATCATTCGCTTGTACATGATTTAGCATTGATTGTGAGAATTCACTTAATTTTCCTTGAGCAGCAGAGCCATAAGTAATCACGGCTTGTTGGTCAGTTGCATCAATTTTAGCAGCAAGTTCTTGGGCTTGTTGTTGGCGTTCAACAGGTAAGCGGTCGACAAGACGTGTAGCCGTTGTTTGATGTTGCAATTCATTTAGTTCTCTTTGCTGACTGACTGTTAAATCCTCCGTTGAAGTTGAGAAAGGATTTGCTAGTAAATCTTCTAAAGTATCGTTAACAGGTTTTGATTGGTTTGATTCGTTCATAATCATACTCCTCCTTGAGCGGATCTCATTTTTAGGAAATAAAAAAGAGCTGGAAATGAATCCAGCTCATCAAAAAATTATTTGTTTGATTCTGTCTGGCTATAGTTATTATCTCTTTTTAAGCTTTGTTTTGCAATTGATAACTCAACATCGAGATCATCTAAATCATCCGCGACAAATCGTTGATAATCAGAAGTAATTAAAGCCGCAAGTTGATCGATAATTTGAATGCTTTCTTCCATTTTGTCATAAGTTTTACGACTTTTTACTTCATGGTTGTTAATTTCGATGTACTTGTCAGTTAAATCAACTAAGTTTGGTAAATGGGTATAAAGAAAATGACTAGCTTCATGTAAACGAGTCGGTTCTTTTACAAGCTCTTTAAAAAGGGCTTTGGCCGCACGCAAGGTATCATGACGTAAGTCAATTGCTTTTAAACGCGCGTTGTTTTGAATATTTTTTTGTAATTGATTAATTTGTTGCTTCGTTTGATTTAACGTTTCACGGAAAATATCAATTTCTCGTGGCGTCATCCCATTGGCCAAGTAGGCTTCTTCTCTTTTCTTGGTTAAAGAAGGTAGCGTTTCTTGTGGTTTTGCGTTGCCTTTCGTACGAAGTCCAAAGAATAAAAGAACTGCCCCTAAGACAAAAAGAACAAAGCCAATTCCGCCGCCATCACCTACCATTATTGAGATGAATATAAGTGCTAAAATACTCCCAATAATCAAACGAGATTTATTTTTTTTATTTTTCATTGATACTGCCTCCTAAGATTACTCTATAAAAAAATTTGAAAAATCATCGGTTGTTCCTACAGTTATTATTTTAGCATGTAACCTTCGATAAAAGTATACGACTTGAGATGGATTTTACCAATTTTAGGAATTTTATAAACAATTGTGTGTTAAAATATGAGAAACAAAAGCGATTATTAAAGGAGAGTCATTTTAAATGCTTCAATATGAAGATTTTGAAGAAAAAACAATTAAGCGCCAAGAGATTTTTAAAGGCAAGATTATTGATGTTTATTTGGATGATGTCAAATTACCAGATGGCAATGTGGCTAAAAGGGAGTTGGTTTTCCATCCAGGTGGTGTCGGTGTACTAGCGATTACACCCGAAGATAAGATTGTCTTAGTTAAGCAATTTCGCAAACCGTTAGAACAAGTTTTACTTGAAATTCCAGCCGGTAAAATTGAAACTGGCGAAGGTCGAACACCACTTGAAACCGGCGCTCGTGAATTGGAAGAAGAAACAGGCTATCGTGCAGAAAGTTATGAGCATGTAACATCAATGTATTTATCGCCAGGGTTTGCTAATGAGAAGCTTCATATTTATCATGCAAAGAATCTTTTTAAGGTTGAAAATCCATTACCCAAAGATGACGATGAAGTTTTAGAAATTTATGAACTCGATTTTACAGAAGCAAATGAAAAGTTACGTTCAGGTGAAATTTGTGATGCCAAGACGATTGTTGCGATGCAGCATTGGGCGTTATTAAGAGAGCAAGGAAGGAAATAACATGTCAAAAGAACCAATGGTGACCCGTTCCGAACTTAGAAAACGACGGGAAGAACTTGAAGCCAATCAAGCGAGAATTGAAAGACAAGCTAAAAAAGCCTACCAAAAAGAAGAAAAAAATATTGATAATATTTATCGAAAAAAACGTAAAGAACAAGTCGTAATTGAAAAAACACGGACGGGTGAAAAAGAAAAATCTCGTCAAATGAGTAATTTTTTGATGAAATGGATTGTGATTGTTTCAATTTTAATCGTGATCGTGATGTTGATTACTTTCTTTTTATAATATAGAACAAATTGAGGAGTTAAAGAAATGAAAATTGGTGTAATTGGTGCAATGGCACAAGAAGTTGCTCTTTTAAAAGAACAATTAGAAGGAATGATGACATGGAAGAAATCAGGTGCGACATTTTATAGTGGGAAAATTAATGGACACGAGATCATTGTTGTCCAGTCAGGAATCGGCAAAGTTTTATCGTCAATTACGACTAGCCTCTTGATTCAGCAATACGATGTTGACTTGGTTATCAATACAGGTTCAGCTGGTGGAATTGGTCAAGGTTTAGCTGTCGGCGACATTGTGATTGCAGATAAATTAGCTTACCATGACGTCGATGCAACGGTGTTTGGTTATCAATATGGTCAAGTTCCAGGTGGGATGCCACTTTATTATGAAGCGGACCCCGTTTTTGCTAAAGTGATGAGGCAAGCGGCAGAAGAAACCAATCAAGTTGTAAAATCAGGCTTAATTGTAACAGGTGATAGCTTCATTGCCGATCCGATTCGTTTAAAAGAAATTTTAAACAACTTCCCAGACGCTTTAGCTTGTGAGATGGAAGGCGCGGCAATCGCTCAAACCGCTTATCAATTTGAAGTACCGTGTTTAGTTGTCCGTGCAATGAGTGACACAGCCAATCATGATGCAACAGTTAGTTTTGATGAATTTATTGAATTAGCAGGAAAACGTTCTGCAGAAATGGTTTTACGATTTATTAATTTATGTGAATAGGGGTGGGCGTATGAAAGCTTTATTATCGATTGATTACACGTATGATTTTGTAGCAACAGATGGTGCGTTAACAACAGGTGCTCCAGGTCAAGCAATTGAAAAGGCCCTAGTCGGTGTCACAAAAGACTTTATCGCAAATGGGGATTATGTTGTTTTTGCGATTGATCGACACGATGCAGAAGATGCTTTTCATCCAGAAAACAAATTGTTTCCACCGCATAATTTAGCTGGAACAAAAGGGCGAGAATTGTATGGAGAATTGGCGACGGTTTATCAAAAGAATCAAACAGAAAAAAATGTTTATTGGATTGATAAACGCCATTATTCAGCTTTTAGCGGAACGGATTTAGATATTCGTTTGCGTGAACGAAAAATTACTGATTTGTATTTGACTGGCGTTTGTACCGATATTTGTGTCTTACATACGGCAATTGATGCGTATAATTTAGGCTATCGAATTTTTGTTGTTGAAGATGCAGTTCAAAGTTTTGATCCAATCGGTCATGAATGGGCATTGAAACATTTCCAAGTGACACTCGGCGGGGAACTCGTTTCGTTTGGTAAAGGAGAATAAGATGGAGAAGAATGTTTGGCATGGCATCGATAGCGAAAGATTTAAACGTTATCGTCACTGGAAAACACCCAAAGGTTATCTTTGTGGCACGTATGCAGCGAGTGTTTTAGTTGCTTATTATCAAGATTATCTTGATGAAACGATGGTTCCGACATTTATTCGACGTAAAAATTCAAGAGATGTGCAAACACTGGCGTCTGTTTTACAAATTTTTGTTCAGTATCATGGTTTACCAACAATTTCTTGGCAAGTTGCGCATGGTCTTTCTCGTTTTTTTTCCTACTACGATTACCCAATTAGTGGTCGTGCAACGTATCTTGGTGGCTGGCAACGGGCGGTTAAAAGAATCGATCAAGGCAAGCCAGTAATTATTGGCGTCAATCGTTTTTTTGGTAGTACGTATGGTAATCATTGGGTGGTCGCCTATGCTTACCTAGAAGACGAACAAGGAAACCGCTTTTTTAAGGTTCACGATAACTGGGGCAACCATGAAGCGAACATTCCAGTAAATTGGGTCAATGGAACGGTCTCTTTACCTTGAAACTTAGAGGGATTTAATGCTAGAATAAAGATGATATGTACGAAAAGAATAGACAAGCGGAGGGAATTATGAGTAATACATACGATGATGAGACAGTCAAAATTTTTAGTTTAAATGGTAATCTACCGTTGGCAGAAAAAATTGCAAATGCTTTTGGTAAAAAGTTAGGGAAATCGGTCGTAAAAACCTTTGCAGATGGTGAAATATCTATCAATATCGAAGAAAGTGTTCGTGGGGTTCACACATATATTATTCAAGCGACAAATGAACCAGTAAATAATTCTTATATGGAATTATTGATTATGATTGATGCAATGAATCGTGCAAGTGCAAAAACAGTTAACGTGGTGCTTCCTTATTATGCGTACGCTCGCCAAGATCGTACAGCAAGACCACATGAACCAATCAGCGCCAAATTAATTGCTAATATGCTAGTTAAAGCTGGTGCAACAAGAGTGTTGACACTTGATTTACATACGGTACAAGTTCAAGGGTTCTTTGATATTCCAGTTGATAATTTATTTACCATGCCGTTATTTGCGCATTATTATAAAGAAAAAGGCTTAGAAGGCGACGAGTGTGTGGTTGTTTCTCCTAAGAATAGTGGTGTGCAACGTACACGGAGTTTAGCAGAATATTTAAATGCAACTTTAGCTATCGTAGACCAAGACGAGTCTTTAGAAAAAGGTTATGTCATTGGTGAAGTAAAAGGTAAAACATGTATCTTAGTCGATGACATGCTAAATACAGGGAAAACTTTCTCAACAGCTTCTCGCTTACTGATGGAAGCTGGCGCGAAAGAAGTCTACGCTTGTGCATCACATGGATTACTATCGCCACCAGCTAAAGAAGTGTTAGAAGCAGCGCAAATTGTTGATATTTGTGTAACCGATTCTTGTTTAACCGATGAATCTCGTCATCCAAAAAACTTAACATATATTTCTTGCTCATCACTAATCGGGGAAGCCATGAAACGCATTCACGAAAATACCCCAATGAGCCCACTCTTCAAACTAGAAGAAAAAAGTTATTTATAAAAGAGGTTATTTTTTGAGCGTTAAGCTGTGAGAGATAACGTATCGTACGAAAAAATCGTTTTGTGATTTTATTCGGACGAAGAGTTATCTCCGAACAGTTGCTCAAAAAATACCGTTTAACAAAGAGGTTGTAAATAAAGCGTCTAATGACGAGTAATAAGCAAAGAATCGTTTGAA
>NZ_JBHSGT010000033.1:0-19812 GCF_042654605.1 Enterococcus eurekensis | reverse complement strand
TACTTGTGTGGACTTCCCTCAAGAGGAATAGTCGTTGAACCTTCCTATTTCTAGGCTTGGCTGCTGATGTTCGATTATGTGAACACTTAGGATTTAAGCTTATGCCATCTAACGAATTTTTTCTGTTTTCACCACGTTCACGCTTGGGTTTGATATCCCTACGTTGTCGTTTCGTTAGCTTTACGAGTTCCCAGCAATTCAGTTTCTTCATTGGACAATACGAGTGTTTGTATGGCCTCTAAATGCAAGTTTCTCTACATTCTTACAGTACGTCTACGGGCTATCATCCCACCATTAAAATAGTGGGTTTTCTCGCCCGCAAATTCTATAAATCAAAAAAGTCAAAGATGTGTTCATCGTTGATGATTCGATCCGATTGAACATTCTCGGCATTTTGTAAGAGGTTTGTCATTTTTTCTTCGACTGATTTTTTGATGAAGGTCGCAGTATCGATTCCGCGTAACTCAAACAAGAGGAGCGGTTCGTGATCAAGTTTTGTTCCTACACCATACAGCACGGCTGATACGTGTTTGCACATATACGCCCAATCGGGACAAGTGCAGTGTAGGTGGATGGCATTGATATCTGGGAATAGGCCATTATCAGATGTTAAAAATTGTTCTGCTAAGTTTTTAGGGAATTGCCCACTCGCCAGTACTTCTAAACTATCGAGGTGTCCGCTCATTTGTCGGACGAGTCGTTGATCTTCTAAGGGATCGATGTCGATTTTAACGCGATAAGGACGGTTTCCATTGCCAGCTACGACTCCTCGGATGGTTCCTTTTTTAATCGTTAAATCAAAAATTTTCCCATTTCTGAGATACGTTCGGCCGCGACCGACTCGATTATCGTAATCGGCATAGTATTTTAGATGATCACACCACGCTTTTCCCCAAAAAGAACTGGCGATTTTTGAACCTGTGATTGTCACGGGTTGAGCATTCGGGTATTTTTTTTGATATTTTTTTTGTAGTTCACGCGTATAGTCATAGGGCTCCCACATTAAGGATTCACCTCCAAAGTAAAGAGTTGCTTCAGTTCTTCATTGCTCATTTCAGTCAACCATTGTTCGCCACTTGTTTCTGTGATTAATTCAGTCGAGAGCTGTAATTTTTCCAGTAACATTTGATCAATTTTTTCTTCAATGGTTCCGCTCGTTACAAATTTGTAGACAAAGACATTCTTTTCTTGGCCAATTCGAAAAGCGCGATCAGTCGCTTGATTTTCAATGGCTGGATTCCACCAACGGTCAAAGTGAATGATGTGATTCGCCGCAGTTAAGTTCAAACCAACGCCACCTGCTTTGAGTGAGAGAATCATGTAAGGCGTATACGTCTCAGGTGCATTAAAGGTATCGACGAGATCACCGCGATGCTTGACCGGTGTGCCACCATGAAGGACGAGTCCTTCTTGTCCGAAGACTTCTGCTAAAAAGGTATGCAACGGTTCGCACATTTCTTTAAATTGTGTGAAAATCAAGACTCGTTCGCGTTTGTCACGAATCGTGCGACAAATGTCTGCGAGTGTTTCGAATTTACCGCTCATCGCCGGCTTAAAGGTTTGATTGCCCAGATATTGATCGGGGTGATTACAAATTTGCTTGAATTTTGAAATGGCTGTCAGAACCATTCCTTTGCGCTGCATGCCTTCAGAAACTTCCAGCGCTTGTAACATTTCTTTTTGAACACTTTTATAGAGGGCAATTTGTTTTTTAGATAGCGCGATGTACTCTTTTATTTCATTTTTTTCTGGTAAATCCGAAATGATTTGTTGATCGGTTTTTAATCGGCGTAACGTAAACGGTGTAATCATCTTGCGTAAGGTGCGGTAATCTGCGCCATTTTTCATTTGCTGTTTGAATTCTTTGGAGGATCCTAATAATCCTGGATTCAAAAAATCAAAGAGACTCCATAAATCGGATAGCTGATTTTCGATAGGCGTTCCAGTCATCGCGATTTTTGCCTGGGCATGAAGGGCTTTCACACTCTTCGTTTGTTTGGTTGCCGGATTCTTAATAGCTTGCGCTTCATCCAAAATGAGCAAATCGAACGTTTCCTCTTTGAGCGCATCGATTTTTGCGACCATACCATAAGTTGTGATAAAAAGATCAGCATCAGTCAGGTCGAACGTCAGATTTTTTCCATGTAGGACTCGTAGCGCCAGTTTTGGTGCAAACTTCGCGGCTTCTTTTTTCCAGTTTTCAATGAGGGAAGCAGGGAGAACTAAAAGTGTCCGTTTCTTTTGAGGACGGATGGCATCGAGCAATGCCAATATCTGTACTGTTTTTCCAAGTCCCATATCATCGGCTAACAATGCACCAAATCCATGAGCTTGCATGAACGTCAACCAGTTGTAGCCTGTTTCTTGGTAAGGACGTAAAGTTGCTTGGAAGCTACCAGGAAACTTACTTTTGTGGATGGTTCTTGGCGTGGTCATATTTGTGATGATTTCGGACAACCATTCGCCGTTAGTGGTTTCAAGGAATGCTTGTTGGTCATTTTCTATGGTTGATTGCCCTTGGCGCAATGCCTCAAACAAGGACCATTCTTTTTCTTGGGCTGCTTCATAGATTTCCAGTAGTTGTGCTAATTTCTCATGATCAACTTCAACCCACTTGCCTTTAATGAATGCTAGCCCTTCACTTTGTTGCAGTAGCGCTTTGATTTCTTCTTTCGTATAACGATCCTCACCAAGATACATTTCAGGTCGACCAGCTAGTAGGGCATCAATGCCTACGTGACTGGGTTGCTTGTCGCCAATCGTGATTTTAACCGTGCTTTTTTGTGTCTTCTTCCAAAAATTAGGAATCCGGCAAATGACCCCATTTGCTTCGTAAAGTGGCGTCTCCTTCAAGAACTGATACGCTTCTTGTTCATTAAATCTTAGCGGGGCAAACAGTTCTCCGGATTCGACAAACTGCGAAATAAAAACCGACTCGTTTGCGACACGACCAACTGCCGAGAGCAAGGCCAACATTTCTTTCGTATCGTGAAATTCGAGTAATGCATTTTTTAACGGAAAATGACTCACTTTTCCTTTTTCTCCTGACGAATAGGTCGCTAGAAAAGCAAACGGTGAATCCGCGTCCTTACGTTCGATGAGGTGAAAATACACCCGCCCGGCGATGATTAACGCTTTGTTTTTCGCCTGGATATATTCCGCCACGCTTCCAGGGAAAACGGCTAATTCTTGTGCAAAAAGTTCTGCAAATGTTTGATGGATTGCCTGCAACCAAGTAACCGTTACAAATTCTGAACCAATCACAAAGGGAACCTCTTGTACTAAATTTTCATAAACGGTCTCATCTGGAAAGCGAAACTTGCGCGTCACCTCGAGATCGCCATCTGTTTTCAGCACCTCAACGAATGTTTGCGCCACTTTAACTAAATAATTCAAACCAGGCTCATCTTCTAAAATCGTCTCGCTAAATCCTAATTCATACAATGTCTCAAACGGCTCAGCCTGAAGCTTAAGCGCCCATTTTGATTCCGCATTTTCCACATAGAATCCTTCTTTAAGATAAATGACTTGCATCCTCACACTCCCTCATTTCTTTGTACTGACTTGATTTTAAGATAAGTATACTTGATTTTTGAGGGAGGTGGAAGGGAAGGAGGCGACTATGCTCGCGTGAATTTCCAAAATTTGGGAATCGATTGAAAGAATCTTCAACACTTTAAAAGGATTAAAGTTCTTTTTTAGTGAAGGTAAAGGCTATCATCTTTCTACTTTTTAACGAGTTTCAAGTGTATACAAAATAGATACTTTTTTGGTATAATAAACAAAAGAAAGGAAGGGTTCTAATGATTAAACTACCAGTTAAGCAGTGGGGCAACAGTCATGCAATCCGTTTACCAAAAAGCTTATTAGAAGCATTGGAAGTAGAAAAAGATGATGAGTTAAATGTAGAAGTCATGAATCATTCGATTGTATTGACTAAAGCCAAAAAAGAAGTCACATTTGAAGAACTTTTCAAAGACTACAACAAAGAAACATTTACAACAGAACTACAACATTTTTCTCCTATAGGAAATGAGAAATGGTAAAACAAGGCGATATTGTTAAGATGAATTTAGATCCTAAACAAGGACATGAACAGCAAGGATACAGACCTTATATTTGTTTAAGTTATCATGGTGTCAGTGACTATGCTAATATAGCAGTCTTTGCTCCAATATCAAACACAGAACGCAACTATCCTTTATATGTTCCTTTAAAAGATACGAAATCTTCAGGGAAAGTTTTGTTAGATCAATTAGTTACCATTGATTACAACGCAAGGAAATATAGTTATGTGGAGAGTGTTCCAGAGAAATTGATAGATGAATTATTAGTGAAAGTGAAAGTGATTTTTCAAAAAAATGAAAAGATAACGTGATTTTGACAGTTAAAAATTAGATTTAACAACGAACTTGAACGCTAGTGTTGTACGAAACATTTCTTGTTTCACAACACTCGCTTTTTCTTCTCGCGTCGCTTATAAAATTCAACATCATGCGATTATCTCCGTATACCTTTGTGGTACGCAGGATAATTTTTGCGAGCAACTAAAGAATATACAATGAGCAAAAAAACGAATCATCACCTATTCGTAAAATAACACACGCAAACGAGATCGTTGTCTCTCGTTTGCTTTTTTTGTTCGCTCAGCACGGGCGAACTCTAATAGTTGAAAGTCCTGATTGTGACCTATTAGTGCTAAGCACATAGCCAAAAGCAAGAACAACGGAACCGCTGTATACCAATCGGTACGTACGGTGGTGTGATAGGACAAATAATCAATTAATGATGATTCTCCTATCCCGACTTCCTTAAATTGACACTCCACGCGACTAAAGTCGTCGGATTCTTAGGTAGTACGCCCTAACGGACGCAAATTGACTAAGCTATCCCCGAAAGTCCTTCGGTTTTAATATTTATGCTTGCATTAATATGAATAGGCTACACTTAACTAGACAGAAAAGATAAGGTGTGTAAAATATAAGAAAACACACTGGAGGAAATATCACATGACTAGACGTGTACGTCAAATTTATACCCCTGAATTTAAACAACAAATGGTTGATCTTTATCAAGCTGGAAAACCCAGAGCACAGATTATCAAAGAATATGATTTAACGCCTTCTGCGTTTGACCGTTGGATTCGACAATCCAAACAGACTGGTAGTTTTGAGACGAAAGATAATTTAATAACGGACCAAAAAGAATTAATTGAATTACGTAAACGAAATAAACAGCTTGAAATGGAAAATGATATTTTAAAGCAAGCGGCGCTGATATTCGGACGAAGAGACAAGTAATTGATCAAAATAAAGATCGTTACTCGATATCAGCGATGTGTAAAGTACTTGGTATCTCTCGACAAACATATTACTACCAACCAAAAGAAAAACCTTCAGAGGCTGAGTTAGAAGAACAGTTCGAAGAGTTATTTATGGAAAACCGAAAAGTTTATGGGACAAGAAAATTGAAAAATCAGCTTGAAAAACGAGCCATCACCATTAGTCGTCGAAAAATTGGAAGTATTATGAAAAGACGAAATTTACAGTCTGTCTATACCGTTGCTCAATTTAAAGCACCAAAATCGTCTGTAAACGAAGCTTCCACTCCTAATTTATTGAATCGGGAATTTTCTGATCGCGAACCATTAGAAGCGATTGTCACTGATTTAACTTATGTTCGAGTAGGAAAAGCTTGGCATTATATTTGTGCCATTTTAGATTTATTTAATCGAGAAATTATCGGGTATTCTTGCGGACCTAGAAAAGATGCACAATTGGTCAAAAAAGCCTTTCAAACGATTAATTATCCATTGAATGACGTGGCGATTTTCCACACTGATCGAGGCAAAGAATTCGATAACCAGTTGATTGACCAACTCCTAGAGTCTTTTGAGATTGAACGTTCTTTGAGTCGTAAGGGCAATCCTTATGACAATGCAGTAGCGGAATCTACCTATAAGTCAATGAAAATTGAATTCATCCGTCAACACACTTTTGAAACGTTAGACGAACTACGTATTCAGCTTTCTGACTACATTCATTGGTGGAACTATCTGCGAATCCATGGTTCATTGGACAATCAAACACCGATTGCCTATCGGCAACAGAGATTGGCGAAGCGAACCCTTGATAATGAGCATGGGTGTGATAGCCAAAGGCAGACGGCATAATCATTTGTATTTGCCGACTTCGTCTGAACTCATACCCATGGAGGATCGTTGTCAAGGGCAATCGGAGGCTTCGGATAGATAATGAAAAGAACACCTTATAAAATTTGTCTAAAAAAGTGTTGCCAAACCATAATATACTTTCAAACTCGAAGTATATTGGGAGGTGTAATTATTGTTAGTAAAAGGAATAATCATTGATAATTACTGAACATATTTCTCGGGTAATGAAGAATATTATATAGTTTGAATTTTTAAGATAAATTGCTTAAATTAAACATATTAGCGGTTTTAACAGGTATTTTCGAAAGAAAACTATTTATTTGTTATTAAAAATCTCTTTATTTATATAAAAAATGTGGTAATATAATAGTGAAAAAGATAACAAGGTTGTATTAAAAATTGAGAAGGAAGTGGATAGAAAATGTCACTATCACCAAAAGAATTGGTAGACGAAGCAATTAAAAGAGGGAAAATGAAAGCAGAATATAGTTTTTTAACCACGGCGACCTTAGGAATAATGGCAGGCGTTTTTATTGGGCTAGCCGGTGCTGCGATGATCCGCACAATGGGGACCATGCCAGCTTCATGGGGAACGATGACCAATTTAATGGGCGCATTGATTTTTCCTTTTGGGTTAATTTGTTTACTGTTAGTTGGTGGAGAATTGGTGACAGGGAATATGTTCGTTGTAACGATGGCCCTTTATGCCAAACAAATTCATTTGAAACAATGGCTGAGAAATATGTTAATTGTGACCCTTTTCAATTTTATTGGAGCCGTTGCAGTTGCAATTTTCTTTGGATACTTCTCGAAAACCTTAGATGGAGCCTTTTTAAACCGGACAATTGCTGTGGCCCAAGGTCGAACAATCGATGCACCGCTACAAGCTTTTCTTTCTGGCATCGCCTGTAACATTTTAGTTTGTACGGGTGTTTATATGAATATGGCAGCCAAAGATTTTATTGGAAAAATTGTCGGGACCTTTTTACCAATCGCAGGCTTTGTGATCGCTGGCTATCAACACGTTGTAGCGAATATGTTTTTAGTGATGGCAGGAGTATTAGCAGGCGGCGTCACTTGGGGTGAATTTATGAATAATTTAGTTTTCGTCTGGCTTGGAAATTTGGTCGGTGGAGCAGGAATTTTAGCAGGACTCTACTTCTTAGCTTTCAAAGTTGGTATGAAGGAAATAAAAATCGAATCTTAAAAATAAAGACCGTAGTGCTGCCGATCCATGATGGATGAGCAGTGCTACGGTTTTAACGTGTGTAAGTAGTTTTAAGTTTTTCTTGCAGTGCTTTCGTCTGACACATTGGGCAAGTAAACTTGAATTGTTTTTTATTTGAAAAAATAATCAGCCAATTGGGACGAATGGCTTTTTTCGCTTCTGACCCAGATAGCGTATATATCTCCTGACAAGTACTACATTTGAATTGATGGGTGGTGCTTTCAGCAAATAGCAAAGCATAATATTTTTCTAAAATGTTATGAATTAGTAAATATAAAGTCACCGTAATTAAAAGAAAAGGAACGAGAATCATTAGGAACAAAACTTTCACCTCACGAACTTTGTAGTATAAGTATCGCTTAATTTTGGAAGGAGTACAAGGGAGTATAACCAAGTTTATTTTTATCAATCTTTCTAATTGATAATCATTCTCATTTAGTGTATATTAATGAGAAATACGAATGGAGGATGGTGTGCGATGGAAATTTATTGGACGAAGATTAAAGAAATTATTGAGGAAACGCCGGAAATAAAAACGTTTCATTTGGAATGTCCTGAAGATGTTACTTGGGAAGAGGGCGCACATATTCATTTAGCGTTAGAAGGTTTTAATGCAGGCGAGAAACCTAATCGTGCGCTCGTTCGTCACATGTCGATTTCGACAGTTCAAAAAGAAGCAGCGATTGGCATTACGACTCGTTTAAAAGCGGAGCGTTCAGAGTTTAAAACCATTCTAGGAAATTTATCAATCGGTGATCAAGTCGCTGTTTTTAAAATAAAAAGTAATTTAGCTTTACGTCGGGAAGATCGCAATGTCTATTTATTATCTTCCGGTGTCGGATTGGCTTCGTTTCGACCGCTTGTTTTACAATATTTGGCTGACGGGAGCAAAATCAAGCAACTGCATTCTTTGAATATTTCAGCGCAAACCGATATGTTGTTTCAATCGATTTTTACTTCGCAAGCAGCAAAGAATTTTGATGTGACAGTCGTTAATCAACGGGCGGCTTATTATGCGGGCGTGAAAGCTTTCGCAAAGGATCGAGAGGGGTTATTTTATATCGTCGGTAGCGATGAATTTTTGGAACAAAATATCGCCATCTTAAGAGAAGCAGGCATTCCGATAGAACAAATTATTATTGATAAACACCCAATGAAGCGCGAATTGTTTTTAGTAAAAGACGAATAACAAACGAATGAATCCAGCTCAACTTGTATGCTCTTATTGCACAAGTTGAGCTTATTTGTTATAGTACGATTAAAAACGAGGTGAGCCGATGCTAAGTAAGCCCTACTATGCCTTATTAAAAGAAAAATTTCAAAATAAAGAAAACGTTGTGACCGAGTTGATTAATTTAGAAGCCATTTTGCATTTGCCAAAAGGGACAGAACACTTCTTAAGCGATGTCCATGGTGAATTTGATGCTTTTGATCATGTCTTACGTAATGGATCGGGGAGTGTCAAAGAAAAATTGAACGAATGTTTTTCGCAGACGGATGTTAAGATTGAGCAATTAGCAACTTTGATTTATTATCCTGAAGAACGGATTCGATTAGAGTTGTTGCATTTATCAGCGGAAGAAAAAGCTGCGTGGTATCGTCGGGTGATTCCGTTACTTATTACCGTCACTAATTTTTCTGGTCGCAAATATACGCGGTCAAAAGTGCGTAAAGCCTTACCAGCACGTTTTAGTTATATTATTGAAGAGTTATTAACCGAATCACAAAAAGAATTGGGAAAAGAAGAATATTTCCAAGCGATTATTGATAAAGTCATTCAACTCAATCAAGCGGCGGCGTTAACGACGGATTTATGTTATTTAATTCAACGTTTGGTTGTCGATCATTTACACATTGTCGGTGATATTTATGACCGAGGGCCGGCACCCGATTTCATTATGGAGCGCTTGATGCAGCACCATTCGGTTGATATTCAGTGGGGCAATCATGATATTGTTTGGATGGCAGCGATGGCGGGTTCGCCGATTGCGATGGTCAATTTGCTACGAATCTGTGCTCGTTACGGCAATCTCGATATTGTTGAAGATCGGTATGGGATTAATTTACGGCCATTAATCGAATACGCTCAGGCTTATTATCAGCCGAACGCGATGTTTGCGCCTCGTTTAGATGAGGAGGAAGCGGCGTTTAGTTCACTTGAAAAGGAACAACTAAACACTGTTCAACAGGCGACGGCTATTTTACAATTTAAATTAGAGAGTCAACTCATTCAACGTCGGCCGGAATTTTGTATGGGACACAGAGATTTATTGTCAAAAATTGATTTTGTAGAACAAACCATCCAACTTGAAGGTGTGACTTATTCTTTGGTGAATTTTTCTGCACCGACAGTTAATCCCGAGCAGCCAAATCAATTGACTAGTGAAGAAGTTCAATTGTTAAATCGTCTGCAAACGGCTTTTCAAGGTTCAGAAAAATTAAGACGACATATGGACTTTTTATTGGAAAAAGGGAGTATGTATTTGTGTTATAATGGAAATTTATTGCTGCATGGTTGTATTCCACTTCATGAAAATGGTGATTTCAAATCATTGCGAATCAATCACGAGCAGTATTCTGGTAAAGCGTTATTGGATTTCTTTGAAAAACAAGTACGGATGAGTTATAAACAGCCGGAAGAAACGGAAGATTTGGCAACGGATTTACTATGGTATTTATGGACAGGTGAATGTTCATCGCTGTTTGGTAAAGACGCGATGACGACTTTTGAACGTTATTATATCGAAGACCGCACGACCCATCGAGAAACCAAAAATGCTTATTACACGTTACGTAATGAAGAAACGATTTGTCAAGAAATTTTATTGAAGTTTGGCTTAGAAAAAGACGGCCATATTATTAATGGCCATACGCCGGTCAAAGAAAAACAAGGCGAAAGTCCAATTAAAGCCAATGGTCGTTTACTTGTCATTGATGGTGGCTTTGCGAAAAGTTATCAAGAAACAACGGGACTCGCAGGATACACTTTATTATCGAATAGTTATGGCTTACAATTGGTGGCCCATCAACCATTCGATTCCGTCGAAGCTGCCGTTGTTTCTGGGACCGATATTTTATCAACGAAACGCTTAGTCGAAAAAGTCAAAGAGCGAACAACCGTGGAGCAAACGAATACAGGCCAAAAAATTCTTGAGGAAATGAAGACACTTGAAGTTTTATATCAAAATTATCATAAGTGTTAAAGAGTCAGAGGCAAGAAATCCAATTTCTTGTCTCTTTTTAGAGGATGCTTTAAAATGGCTTTCATTAATACAAAAGTAAGGAGTCCCATTAAAATGAGTAAAACAGCCGTTGAACATTATTTAGAAGCTAAAAATATCGCCTATCGGTCTTATCGGTTTAATACCATTCCAGTTGAATAAACAACAATTCCAATAGTTAAAACACTCGTCTTAACCGGCGATAAAAGTGGGGCAACGATTGCCTTAATCCCTTTTGATCAACATTTAGATTATAAGAAACTAGCGAAGGTGTCAGGGAATCGCAAAATTGGCTTACCACCGATTGAAAAAGTACTTGAAATCACGGGCTACCCGCATGGTGCCAATACGCCAATCGGCATTTTTAGCCAGCACCCAGCATACCCGATATTCTTTGACCAAACAATTACAACATACGAGGAACTCATCGTCTCAGCTGGAGAGTTAGAAAAAGCCGTCATCATTGCTACGGCGGATTTAATTCATCTTATTCAACCGACATTAGGGAATTTTTTAAAATAACGAACAACGCATCAACCGCAGAAAAACCGGAGGATGCGTTGTTTTATTTTTCAGGTAACCGGCGATTTCGATTGCGCCAAATGGTCGGTGAGACGTTGAGATCTTGTTTGAATGCTTTTAAAAAAGTAAATGTAGAGGAGAAAAACCATCTTTCGTTGGCAATTGACGAGAGATGGTTTTTTGCTAGCACAAATGAAAGCGTTTGTCAAATTGGCTAAATGGAAAAAAGCGCCTAATAATGGTAATTATCCAGCCATAATCAACAATCCTCTTTTTGGAAAGGTTGATAAATCAAGGTTTGTCTTTTTTAAAAACTGAAAAAAATCCATCTAGGGGTGGTTTTTTTCATTAGCGAAAATGACTGTTTTTTGCTTGCTTGGTAGGATAAAGATACCTCGAGGAATCAAAAATAAAGGACATTCAAAATGACAAATGAAGAATTGGATCAATTGGTAAGAGATTATGAAGGATTGTTTCGTCGTGTTTTGCAACGTTGCGGTATTTTTCCCGGCCAGGAGACGTATGAAGATGATTTACAGGAATTACGTTTGCTTTTCTTTTTACGGGCGCAAAAATACCCGTCACGTGGGTTCTTTGAAATGGAAAATAAACTTACGCTACTATTTAGGTTTCTTTTGTGGCGACTGGTTGATATCAAACGCAGGAAAATGATTGAAACTTACGGGAATGGTGAAGAGCTCTTTTTATATTTAGCCAAAGAAGAAGGGCTGTATGAAGAAGTTGAATTGTTGGACCAACTCAACGATTTTTACCTGCAGTTATCCCAAAAAGACCGAGAAAAATGTCAGGCGTTATTGAGCGATGAAACACTCTCACGACAAAACCGTAGTCGTTATCGAAACTACTTTTCCAAACATTTTAAATCTTTTTTCAAAAATCTGTGACATTTTTCAAATAAAACTCGTTTATATAGGTGTAGGAAGCGCAACTTACAAAAACAAAAATTGAGGAGGCAATAAACATGAAATTACACAAGCAAACAAAATTAACCGCTCAACTAGCAATCGTCGGGGAAGAAAAACCACAAAAACAAACATTCGCCAACGTCATTGAAAATCCAGATGGTGCAACAGTTATGGCATTAGGAGATATCTTGGCTAGCTTTGATCCAGACAACTCAAGTGTCGCAAGCATGATTGAAACCGTTGAATTCGAACATACAAACTAATTAGGAGGAAGAAAACATGAAAAAATTACATTTAACATTCTTAAACGCAGAAGGTAAGAAACACAAATTAATTCCGAAAGTGGCTTCAACTGAACTAAGCGGTGAAGCAGTCGAAACAGCAATGAATCAATTTGCGGAATTAAACCTATTCGAAAAAGATAACGTGGCTTTGTATCAAGGAGTGGACAGCGCCAAATACGTTGAAACGATCGAAACATCACTCTTTCAAAAATAGATAGCATGATAAAAGGAGACTTGGCAACAAGTCTCTTTTTTAGGAATTCATAAAATGAAAAAGGAGCGAAGATTATGATACCCAAACCAATTATTTTAGATATTAGTGAGTGGCAAGTTCCAACAACAATCAATTACGCCCAATTGAGCCAGCAAATTTCAGGTGTGATTGTCCGTGTCCAGTACGGATCAAACTATGAAGACAAACATTATAAAACGCATATAACCGAATTTAATAAATACAACGTTCCCGTTGCCGTCTACGCATGGGTAAGAGGCACGTCTGTCTCTGATATGGAAAAAGAAGCACGCGACTTTTATCAACGGGCAAAAAACTTTCAGCCAACATTTTGGTGGTTAGACGTCGAAGAACATTCGATGAGCAATATGCGACAAGGCGTAGAAGCTTATCGTCAACAATTAAAAAAACTAGGCGCAAAGAAAGTAGGCGCGTATATCGCCAATCATTTATTCAAACAATTCAATCTCGATACAACGAAGTTTGATGCCATTTGGCTTCCGACTTATGGCATTAATAATGGCCAATATAATGGCAGTAACCCAACAGCGATCAACGAATACCACCTGCACCAATATAGCGACCGTGGACGATTAAGTGGTTATGCAGGTTACTTAGATCTAAATCGTATCGCAAAAGGAATAGTAGCTGATTATTTTGGTGAAGCAAAAGATTCTATTATAATAGAAGAAAGACCCACACGTTACGAGTTAATTACAAACGTATATCTACGAGAAGGACCCTCAACGAAATCAAAAGAGATTGCATTACTAAAAAAAGGCGAGCAAATTTTGATTCATGCCTATAGTTCAGCAGAAGGATATTTATGGGGTGAACAAAGACGTGCAAATAACAAAAGAGGATATCTTGCGTTAGGTATATTACAAGAATATGTCAGAAGAGTTAAGTAAAGTTTACAAAGCACCTATTAATAGGTGCTTTTTTGATTGATTTAGGGAAATGCCTTTCTTTTTTTTGTTGCAGAAAGTATACTAATTCTGTGTGTTAAAAAAAATTGAGTGTACTGTAAATATGTTTTCAAAAAACTAGAAACACATCTTTTGTTTTTTAGTGAATCGGAGGAAAGAATATGTCAAGATTTCAAAAGTTTTTTATTTGGCTATTAAGTATTTTATTAATACTTGTTCTAGCAGTTACGGGAGTCGTAGCGAAAGTCTATCTCGATGTTAAAGGGAGTATGAATGATACGTTTGAGACAGTCGAACGTCAAGAGACAGGTGTTCAACGAAAAGAAGAAGTAGATTTGAACAAAAAAGATTCCTTCTCAATTCTCTTAATGGGGGTTGATACCGGGGACTTAGGTCGTACGGATACGGGCCGGTCAGATGCGATTATGGTTGCAACCGTGAGCCCAGAAGATAAAAAAACGCAAATTGTTAGTATCCCACGTGATACCTATATGGAAATTGTTGGATACGGAACAAGCGACAAGATTAATCATGCTTATGCCTTTGGTGGACCTGCCATGTCAATGGATAGTTTAGAAAAATATTTAGATATTCCAATCGATCATTATGCATCGATCAACATGCAAGGAATTAAAGACTTAGTGGATGCAGTCGGAGGAGTAACTGTTAATAATGATTTGGAATTTACAAATGAAGGTCACACTTTCGGTATGGGGCAAATTACAATTACTGGGGAAGAAGCTTTAGCCTTCGTTCGTATGCGTTATGATGATCCACGTGGTGACTATGGACGTCAAGAACGTCAACGTCTAGTCGTTGAAGGAATTGCTAAAAAATTAATTTCATTGTCCGGCGTTACTCAATATCAATCAGTTTTAGATGCAATCTCTACTAATATGAGAACTGATATGGACTTTACTATGATGCAAAAAATCGCCTTAGAATATCGTAGTGCATTTAGTACCATTAAAATGGATCAAATGCAAGGTGACGGATTTATGCAAGATGGCGTATCATACCAACGAGTTACCGATGAAGAGAAGCAACGCGTTCAAACAGAATTGAAAGATCAATTAAACATCGACTAGTATTAAAATAGAGATACCACGGGGAGTAAAATCGTCGTGGTATTTCAGCGTAGACAAGGGGGATATAAATGGAGCAAAGTGAAGTTCAAACGAAAGTGGAACCACTGAATTTTGCGAGTAAAAATCAAAAAATTGATATAAAAAGAATAAATCAAAAATATTTATTCTTTTTTGCGAAACGAGTAATTGATCTGATAGGAAGCATACTGGGATTGGTCGTATTATTTCCATTTTTTATTATATTAGCTATTTTAATGAAAATAGAAGAACCTAAAGGACCAATCTTTTTTTCTCAAACACGCGTGGGATTAAATGGGAAAAAGTTTAAAATGTATAAAATTCGCTCGATGGTTGTGAATGCAGAGGAATTACTAGAAGATTTACTTGAACAAAATGAAATAGAGGGTGCCATGTTTAAAATGAAAGATGACCCTCGTATTACTAAAGTTGGAAAGTTCATTCGTAAAACAAGTATTGATGAATTTCCTCAATTATTAAATGTAGTAAAAGGTGAAATGAGCTTGGTGGGACCAAGACCGCCATTAGTTCGTGAAGTCGAGGAATATACGGATTATGATAAACAACGCCTACTTGTTAGGCCAGGGTGCACAGGACTTTGGCAAGTTAGCGGAAGAAATTCACTGAGTTTTGAAGAAATGGTTGAACTTGACTTGAATTATATTCAAAATTTAAGTTTGCTAAACGATTTTATGATTGGAGTTAAAACAATAAAAGTTGTCGTAAAATCGGATGATGCATATTAAAAATGGTGTCATGAAAACAGTACTAAGGAGTAGTTATGTCGAAAATAAATATTGCAGTAGCAACGCATAAAAAATATCAGATGCCTACAGAAGAAATCTATTTACCAATTCAAAGTGGGGCTATATTAAATTCCATTGATTTAGGATATCAAAGAGATGATGAAGGTGAAAATATTTCAAATAAAAATTTGAGATATTCAGAATTAACAGCTTTGTATTGGATGTGGAAGAATTCAAAAGCGGAATATAAAGGGCTGGCACATTATAGACGCCATTTCTCAAATAAAAAATTTATGAGTATATTTTCAAAAGGAAAATTTGAAGATGTACTTAGTAAGAAAAAAATAGAAGAACTTTTTAATGATGTTGATATTGTATTGCCTAAAAAGAGAAACTATTATATAGAAACGATAGAAAGCCATTATAATCACACGCATTATGAAGATGATTTAAGAGTAACTAAGGAAGTAATGAATAGATTATATCCAGATTATACGCAAGATTTGAATGATGTTTTACAAAGAAAATCAGCACATATGTTTAATATGTTTATTATGAAAGCTGATTTATTTGATGCTTATTGTGAATGGTTATTTACTATTTTATTTGATATTGAAGAAAATCTGGATATTTCTGAGTATTCATTGTTTCATCAAAGAGTTTTTGGACGCATTAGTGAGATATTATTAGATGTTTGGCTAGCTAAAAATAATTTGAAATATGCTGAAGTGCCAGTAATGTTTATGGAACAACAAAATTGGTTTGCAAAAATAAATAAGTTTATAAAAGCTAAAATTTTAAAAGCTAAGTATTAAAAGTTATATAACTAATTAATGTTTATTGAACAAAAGAGAAAGAGGTTGTTTTTTTTGAAGAAAATTTTAATTGTAGGTGCAGGTTTATTTGGTTCTATCTATGCAAGCGAGGCGGCAAAGAAAGGTTATCAAGTAAAAGTAATTGAAAAACGTGATCATATCGCAGGAAATATTTATACAAAAGAAGTTGAAGGAATCCAATTTCATCAATATGGTGCACACATTTTCCATACTTCAGAAAAAAAAATCTGGAATTATATTAATCAATTTGCTGAGTTTAATCGTTATACAAATTCACCAGTGGCTAACTATAAAGGTGAGATGTATAATCTACCATTTAATATGAATACTTTTAATAAATTATGGGGAGTAATCACTCCAGATGAAGCAAAAGCTAAAATTGAAGAACAACGCGCGGTATTAAATGGAAAAGAACCAGAAAATTTGGAAGAACAAGCAATCTCTCTAGTTGGGAAAGATATTTATGAAAAATTAATTAAAGATTATACTGAAAAACAATGGGGACGACCATGTACAGAATTGCCTGCATTTATTATTAAACGTTTACCAGTTCGTTTCACGTATGATAATAATTACTTTAATGATCGTTTCCAAGGAATTCCGATTGGCGGCTACACTCAAATTGTTGAGAAAATGTTAGATCATCCAAATATTGAAGTGCACTTGAATACAGATTTCTTTGCAGATAAAGAGCGTTATGAGAGAGAAGCAGATAAAGTTGTTTATACAGGAATGATTGATCAATATTATGAATTTAAATATGGTGAGCTAGAATACCGCTCATTAAGATTTGAACATGAAGTGTTGGACCAAGAGAACTATCAAGGAAATGCTGTGATTAATTACACCGATAGTGAGACTGCGTTTACACGTATTATTGAACATAAGCATTTTGAATATGGAACACAAGAAAAAACAATTATTACAAGAGAATATCCAGCAGATTGGACACGAGATAACGAACCATATTATCCAATCAATGACAAAAAAAATAATGAGATGTATCGTAAATATGCAAAAGAAGCACGGAACCAAGATAAAATTATCTTTGGTGGACGTTTAGGAATGTACCAGTATTTCGATATGGATAAAGTTATTGGAGCAGCTCTATACTCCGCTTCAAAAAATCTTTAAGAAAAAGCCAGCGTATGCCGGCTTTTTAATTATTGATCAAGTTATATAAAGAGAGGGCAAACATGAAGGTTATAAAAAACTATTTATACAATGTTGGATATCAGGTTTTTCTACTTATAGTACCAATCATTACTGTTCCTTATACTTCAAGGGTGCTAGGCAGTGAAGGAATAGGAATTAATGCTTTTACAAACTCTATTATCCAATATTTTATTTTGTTTGGCAGTATTGGAATCAACCTTTATGGAAATAGAACTATTGCTTACAATAGAGAGAATAGCAAAAAATTAAAGACTACCTTTTGGGAAATCTCAATAATAAGGATACTATTCATATCAATCAGTTATTTGTTTTTTTTGTTTTTTCTTTTTTTTGTAGATGAATATAGAGAATATTTCTTATATCAATCTATTTTAATTATAGCAGCTGGATTGGATATTTCATGGCTTTTTATGGGACTGGAAGATTTTAAGAAGACAGTTGTTAGAAATATTTTAGTCAAGATAACTTCCATATTTATGATTTTTATATTCGTTAAATCAGAAAAAGATGTTGGAATCTATATATTAATATTGAGTGGTTCAATACTAATGGGAAACTTGTTACTATGGGGATATATCAAGCCAATGTTTGGAAATGTTAAATTCAAACAATTAAATCTTAAAAAACATATAAAACCCTCAATCTCATTATTTATTCCTCAAATAGCTACGCAAGTCTACTTAATTCTAAATAAAACGATGCTTGGTGTTTTAACGAATGTAGAAAATGTAGCATTTTATGAACAGTCGGATAAAATAGTGAAAATAATACTTGCCGTTGTTACTGCAACCGGGACTGTTATGTTACCTAGAGTAGCTAGTGTATTTGCTAAAGGTGAGCTAGAAAAAGTAAAGTATTATTTAACAACGTCATTTGAATTTGTTAGTTTTATTTGTTTTCCTTTAGCGTTTGGATTGTCATCTATCTCTGAAAAATTTTCTGTCTGGTTTTTAGGAGAGGGGTTTGAAGCTACTGGGCAGTTGATATCAATTTTAAGTTTTGTAATAATTTTTATAGGATGGAGTAACGTTCTGGGGACCCAATACTTACTACCAACCAATCAAACGAAGTACTACACACAATCAGTTATAACAGGTGCAGTATTAAATATTTTTTTAAATATCTTTTTAATTAGAGAATTAGGAGTTATGGGAGCAGTTATAGCAACTGTATTATCTGAATTCATAGTAACATTAGTACAAATATATTTCACTAGAAAAACGATAGAGTTAAAAATATTATTTGGGGATGTTTGGAAATATTTTATATCATCAGGAATAATGTATGCATGTGTTAAAATGATACATACTAATATGGATGGAAATTTAATGAATTTTTCCTTTCAAATACTAGTTGGTGCAGTTATCTATATAATTGTCGTCTGGTTGTTGAAAGCAAGGATTTTGATAATATTCAAAAAATTTTTGTTGAAATAGGTGGGTAGTATAATGGAAAAAAATATTGTTAATATCTATGTATCCAAAAGACGAAGTTCCATATGCAGAATCATATTTAAAAGTAATAAATAATGAAAAAAAGAACTATAGAATCATATATTGGAATAGGTCTGAAACAAAAGATAATAAATTCTTGGATAAAGAGATATATTTCAATTTACGGTGTCCAAATGGTGGAAGTAAAATAAAGAAGATTTTTAAAATATTTAGTTATGCTAGATTTATTAGAAAAGAATTGAAGAAGCCGATATATGATAAGGTTGTGGTGCTTACTACTGTTCCGGGAATATTGTTGTGGATAGGTTACACTTAGCTAGACAGAAAAGATAAGGTGTGTGATAATACGTAAGCAATCACACAGGAGGAATCTTATCATGTCAACTCGTAGAAAACGCCGGACGTTTACAGATGAATTTAAAAAGCAGTTAGTCGATTTACACAAAGCAGGTAAACCAAGAAAAGACATTATTGAAGAGTATGAATTAACCCCTTCATCATTCGATAAATGGGTCCAACGGTTCAATCAAACAGGCTCATTCAAAGAAAAAGATAATCTCACCCCTGAACAAAAAGAACTAGACCAGTTGAGAAAAGAAAATACTCAACTCCAAATGGAGAATGATATTTTAAAGCAAGCGGCGCTGATATTCGGGCGAAAGTCGAAGTAATTAAAAACAATAAACATAAGTATTCTATATCAGCGATGTGCCGTGCCCTTAAGATCAGTAGAGGATCTTACTATTACGAAGTGAAAAAACGAACCAGTGAGGCTGAGCTTGAACAAGCCATCGTTGAATAGTTCGCAAAGAGTAAAAATACCTACGGTACACGCAAACTGAAACCCGTGCTTGAGAAACGCGGCTTCACTGTCTCACGTCGACGAATTGGTCGCATCATGAAAAAATTCCGCTTGGTGTCCAAGTATAATAGACGGTCTTACAAACCGCAAAAGACGGGCGTCAATCAGGCAAAGATTG
>NZ_JBHSGT010000032.1:0-5093 GCF_042654605.1 Enterococcus eurekensis | reverse complement strand
CTGTGCCTCAACCGAAGCCGATTCATCTACACGACTAAAGTCGCGAGTGTTCTCGGCTAGTTAATAAAAGATCTTGGGAAATTAGATATAAATTGGAGAGAATATAATTTGATTAAAAGTTCATCAAATTACCCTGCATTACAACAATCTATATCAGGTATCTACTCAATTTCAAATAAATTATTTGTTGGCTCATTAATATTTGCAGGAGTTGTAGTTTCATTATTACTATTCTTATGGATGAATGCTAGAAAGAAAGAAATAGCAGTATTACTATCATTAGGTATATCAAAATTAGAAATTTTTGGTCAATTCCTAATTGAGATGGTATTTATATCAATCCCCGCATTCGTTGGTTCTTATTTCTTAGCTCAATATACAGCTGATAAGCTTGGGAATAATATATTGAATAAGGTTACTGGTGATATAGCTAAACAAATAGCTAGACAATCTGCATCTAGCCAATTAGGTGGTGGGGCAGAAGCTGAAGGATTTAACAAGACATTATCAAGTTTAGATATAAATGTATTACCTAAATTCATAATTTATGTAGTTATATTTATGAGTTTAGTACTTCTTGTATCATTGATTATTTCTTCATTCAATATATTAAGAAGGAATCCAAAAGAATTATTAATTGACAATAATTAAAATTTTCGGTGCTTTTTAGCACCGAAAATTTTTTGATTTTTAAATATCAAATAATATGCTGTATAATATAAGTGTATAGGCTTAAGTGGAGGTATATATGAAAATATTAACTGTTGAAGATGATAATCTGATAAGAGAGGGAATAAGTGAATATCTTTCAGAATTTGGATATACTATTATTCAAGCTAAAGATGGAAGAGAAGCCTTGTCAAAATTTAATATCGACATAAATTTAGTTCTCTTAGACATTCAGATACCTTTTATAAATGGTTTAGAAGTATTGAAAGAAGTTAGAAAGAGAAGCAATTTACCAATTCTAATGTTGACTGCATTCAGTGATGAAGAATATAAAATTGATGCATTTACTAATTTAGTAGACGGATATGTAGAAAAGCCATTTTCATTGCCGGTTTTAAAGGCGAGAATAGATTCTTTAATTAAGAAGAATTATGGACATTTAGAGAAGTTTGAATATAAGGATCTATCGGTTAATTTTAATAGTTATACAGCTAAAATAAATGGTGAAGAAATAGATGTAAATGCAAAAGAACTAGAAGTATTAAAATGTTTATTGGATAATGATGGACAAGTGTTAACAAGGATGCAAATTATTGATTATGTATGGAAAGATAGTGAAGAAATTCCTTATGATCGAGTAATAGATGTATATATAAAAGAACTTAGAAAAAAATTACAATTAGACTGTATAACTACTATAAGAAATGTAGGATATAAATTGGAGAGAAAATGAGAAAATTAAAGATATTTCCAAAAATGTTCATACAAATGTTTTTTGTTCTTGGAATAATAACTATATTAGTTCATTTACTAGTTTTTTTTATCTTTCCTACAACATATTTGGAGACGAGAAAAGATAATATTCATAATATGGCAAATGAAATTTCTAGTAGTATGAACGGAAAAGAAATAAAATATATAGAGGAAACTTTGGATCTTTATTCTAAGAGTAGTGAAATAAAGATATTTATAAAAGAAAAAAATCATAATAATGAATTACATATTAAAGATAATATAAATTTTAATTTAGAAAGTGGTAGTAATTCTTTGATAATTGAAGAAAGAGAAATAAAGCTTAATGATGGTAAAAAAACAAATCTACAATTTGTTTCTACAGCTGATATGAAAAAAGATGCGAAAGATTTGAGCCTTAAATTTCTACCATATTCTTTATTAATATCAATTTTATGTTCTGCCATTATTTCTTTTTTCTATGCAAAATCAATAAAAAACAATATACAAGAAATAAAAAATGTTACTGATCAAATGATAAAACTTGATAAAAAAACACGTATAAAAGTTAGTTCTAATGATGAAGTTGGACAACTAAAACAACAAATTAATGACTTGTATTCTGCTTTATTAAGAACTATTAACGATTTGGAATTTAAAAATAAAGAAATTTTAAATTTAGAAAAGTTAAAATATGATTTTTTTAAAGGTGCATCCCATGAACTTAAAAGTCCTCTTGCTAGTCTTAAAATAATACTGGAAAACATGAAATATAATATTGGAAAATATAAAGAAAGAGATATTTATATTAACGAATGCATTAAAATCGTTGATAGCTTAACAAAAAATATTTCTCAAATATTATCAGTTCATACTATAGAAAATTTGAATAATGATGAAGAATACTTGAAAATAAATGATACATTAGAAGACGTATTAAAAAAGTATGAAATATTAGCAAAGCAAAAGAAAATAACTGTCAATAACTATATATTAGATGAGAATGTTTATATAGGAAAAACAGCTTTAAAGATTATTCTATCTAATTTGATTAGTAATGCTGTAAAATATACTGAAGTAAATGGAGTAATTAATATAGGGATAGTTAATGATTGGTTATATATAGTAAATTCATACGGTAATAATAAAGTGTCGAATATGGATAAAATATTTGAAGTTAAATTTGATTTAAATAAGGAAAATAGTAATGGATGTTTAGTGCAAAACAAATGTACACAACTTTGCAAGAGTCAATGCATAGGTAGAATAACGCTGGATTTGACAATGAGCTAGGGTATGGTATCCGCATGGCGGAATTGGGCTGTGCTTCTGAGGCTTTGGACCGAAGAAGACGCCCAATCACACCATACCCGTGAGGCTCGTTGTCAAATTCATGAATAACTATTCATGATTGCAATCTTGTGTATTTGCAATTGCAATACTATGTATTTTCATTTTGCAAAACACAATGGATTAGGTTTATATATAGTAAGTAATATTCTGAATAATTATAATATAGAATATAAAGCATCGCAGGATGAAGAGTTTTTTATCTTTAAAATTAGAATATTTTCTTAAATAATATATAACTTTGCCATAGTTGAGTACGGCGACTGGTTTCGTCCAGTGATGCGGAACTTTCGTCCAGTAAATGCGGAATAGTCGTCCGCTGAATGCGAAAGTTGTCGTCCATTCCGCTAATTGATTGAAGAGAATAAGAAATTAATCAAAACAGAGCCCAATATGAGCTCTGTTTTTCATCTTAAAATAAATTAATAGATTATTCGTATTCCTTCATAGCTTGTTCAAGGAACTTAGTGGCTAAATTAACCATTTCATCAGCCGAAGGCTGCTTTTCGTCCTCTAAGTAATAAGGTAGGAGTAACGAGGATAGATTTAAATCGATATCTTCTGGAAGGTATCGTCGAAAATAAAAAAAGAGCGATACGAGTTTCAACTTCAATCGGAATCATTTCATGCCCTCCAAACCGTGACGCTCTCGCATGGATACTTCACCATCGACTATGATTTGGTGAGAATTGTGCTTGATTCGATCCAGAATCGCATCGGCTAGTTGAGTGTGTTTGATTTTTTCATGCCAACCTTCGGGTGAAAACTGGGAACAAAATATGGTAGAAGATTGCTTTAATCGTGCTTCAATGATTTCGAAAATGTGAACACTTTCCTCCAAAGACAACTCCATTAGTAACCATTCATCTTATGAAAAGCTAAATATTATGTAAAGTAAGGCGCTGAAGTTCTAATTTCAACGCCTTTTGAAGAAAGTTTCTTTTCATAATAAAGAGTCCTAATTCCCATATTTCTAACTCTAAATAAATTCTTTCAACCAATCTAGTAAAACTTCTTTGTCATTTGTAGTCAATGTTTCTTCTGGAAGTACATTATTGTTAGCTGCTTCGATTGCTTTTCGTTTAATTTCTGGATTAGCTTTCGCATAGATTTCCGTTGTTGAGACGGATACATGACCTAAAAAGTCTCGAATATAAATCAAATTAACATTTGCTTCTAGTAAGTGCATTGCTTTACTATGCCTTAAGGCATGAGGTGAAATTTTCACTGGGAAATGATTAGAATTGTTTATACGCGCTATTTCAAAGTGTTTTTTAAGAATGTATCCTATGCCAGCACGACTGAGTCTTCTTTTCTGTTTATTAAAAAAGACTGGGGTTTTAAGGTTTTCTTCATCCAATAATTGGTAATTATCCATATAAGATTTTATAATATTTACTGTCTGTGGGTTAATTGGTATTACACGTACTTTTTGTCCTTTGCCAAGTAACTTTACTGTTGCTGGAGAAGACAATCTCAAATCACAAACATTTAGATCTATTATTTCCTGAACCCTTGCACCTGTATCATACAAAAGCGTCAAAATGGCTAAATCTCTTTTTCCCTCTTTGGTCTTACTATTTGGAGTAGCCAAGAGCTTTCGAATTGCATTAATTGATAAATAAGTCATTTGTCCTGTATTTTGAACTTTTTTTGCCTTAATTGAAAGGATAGAGTTACATCTCTCTAAGTTCTCAGGCGTTTCAATTTGTAGAAATCGGAAAAAAGATTGAAGTGCAGCAAGCCTTTGATTCCGTGTTTTGATGGAGTATCCTTTTTTATCTACTAGCCAATTCAGAAAATCTTCTATAAAATCTTTATTTATATCGGTAATTTTCATTTTTTCGGGTTTCAAATTAAGAACTTTGGTGCAGTATCTTAAGAAAATAGTGAATGCATCTCGATATGACTTTACTGTATTTTCACTATAGTCCATCCTTGATGGAATGTAACTAAGAAAGTATGAGGATAAATACTTGCCGAAATTATATTCTTTCATCTTCATTCACCTCCGGAAAAACGCCCTGATACATTTCAGCAGTTGAATTAATGATGATACCGTAGGTATCATTTGACAGCCGTAGATATTGTTCTGTACTTATAATATCACGGTGTCCCATATACGTCTGTAACATTGGAAGCGCAGAATAAATATCTTGCCCTTGATTAACCATTTTTTCCAAAGAATGAACTGCAAAAGTGTGTCGTAAATCATGTATCCTGGGATGAACAGATTCAGAAGAAATTATTCCAGCTTTAAGTAATATCCTTCTAACCTGAATAATTCATACTTTTAATTAAAACCATGTGAAACTGCCTCACGGCAGCTTACAATTACTTTT
>NZ_JBHSGT010000031.1:0-4073 GCF_042654605.1 Enterococcus eurekensis | reverse complement strand
TCCTCCAGTGTGTTTTCTTATATTTTACACACCTTATTTTTATTGTCTAGTTCAGTGTAACCTATCCACGTATAGAAAAAAATAATGTATAATAGAAATATGACAATAACCTAAGGAGAATGATTATGTCTAAAACTAAAAAGAAAAGAAGCTATACCGAAGAATTTAAAACCTCTGTTCTTCAAAAATTAGAAGAACCTAATAATACAATAACAAGTCTTTCTGATGAATTAGGGGTTCCTAGACCCACCATATATCAATGGATTAAGAAAGCTGAAGCAGATAATATGAAAGTTTCAATTAATCATAAAGTTACCAGCAAATGGACTTCAGAAGATAAATTTCATGTAGTACTTGAAACATCAACCTTTTCAGAAACAGAACTAGCAGAATACTGCAGAAGAAAAGGAATTTATGTTGATGAAGTGAAAATGTGGAGAAATCAATGCCTTAAGGCTAATGAAGAAGCAAAAGAAGATCCAAAGGAACTTAAAGAATCTTTAAAGGCTGAAAAGGATTTAAATAAAGAACTGGAGAGAGAACTTAGGCGTAAAGATAAGGCATTAGCTGAAACAGCTGCATTACTAGTATTAAGAAAAAAAGCAAACGCGATTTGGGGGGACCCCGAGGAAGAATGATCAGCGACTCAGATCGCGTAACAGCAGTAATGCTGATCAATGAAGCAAGGGAAAATGGTGCTAGATTGAAACCCGCCTGTGATGAACTAAACATCAGTGAGAGAACTTATCAAAGATGGACTGCACAGGGCATCAGTGAAGATAAAATAAAGAAAGACCAAAGGCCATTAATAGAAAGGCCAACCCCTAAAAACAAACTAACCGAAGCAGAAAGAAAAGAAATAATTAAAGTAGTCAATAACCCTGAATATGCTGATTTAGCACCATCACAAATAGTACCTAAATTGGCCGATGAAGGTAAATATTTAGCATCAGAATCAACAATCTATAAAATTCTAAGGGAAGAAAAAATGAATGCTCACAGGGGCAGAACCAGCCACCAGTAAAAAGGGAACCGCCAACACATATAGCAACAGCCCCAAATGAAGTTTGGACTTGGGATATAACCTGGTTAAATGGATTTATCAAAGGACAGTTTTACAAGCTTTATTTAATAATAGACATGTTCAGCAGACTAATAGTGGCTTATGAAGTTTGGGAAGAAGAAAAAGCTGAACATGCAGAGTATCTAATTAGGAAGGCCACATTATCACAAGTAACAGCAGGGAAGCCATTGGTATTACATTCAGACAATGGCAGTCCTATGAAGGCAGCAACCTTCCAGGCTACACTGGAAAAACTAGGAGTGCAGAGTTCCTTTTCAAGACCCAGAGTAAGCAATGATAATCCTTACTCAGAAGCACTTTTCAAAACAATGAAATATAGACCTAAATATCCCTTCAAAGGCTTTAGAGGCCTAGAAGAAGCTAGAATTTGGGTAGAAAAGTTTGTAAATTGGTATAACAAAATCCATCTGCACAGCGGAATCAAATTCATAACTCCATACCAAAGACACTATGGCCTAGATAAAGAAATTATGAGAAAGCGCCAACAAACCTATGAAAAAGCCAAAGCAAAACATCCAGAAAGATGGTCAAAAGGCATCAGAGACTGGACATTACCTGAATATGTATCGCTTAACCCTATTGACGAGGAGGAAGAAAATGGCTTATTACACAGAAGCAATTAATCTAAATATAGATAGATTTGGCTTTAGCGAACCATTGATATGGAGAAGCCTATATGGTAGCCTCTGAAGAAGGCAGTACCTTTATATAAGCCATGCCTTCAGGTACCAAAACCATATAGGTAGAGGCTCCATGTCAATGGCAAATCGGGAACGAAGCAATAAATATATGTATAGAAACTAATTATATTAAATACGACAACTTACTTTACAAACACCGTGATGGATTTTCGGGGTGGTGGCATAAGAAATTTGTGTGAAAAATAGAAAATAAGAACGATGACTGAAATCTATTGACTTTGAAGAAAAACTTTGATATAAAAAGGGCAAAATAACAGTAAAGGAAATAAATCAGGGAATTGAACAGATAAATAATGTTGTACAGTCAAATGCAGTAACATTTGAGAAATGTGTAGCTTTCAGTCAGGAAATAAGTAGCGAAGCAGAAAGTCTGCGTGAAATGATCAGGAAATTTAAAGTTGCAGAATAAAATGATATAGATGTCTAAGGATGTCATATATATACAGAAAGGGACTTACATTATGGATACAGGCATACGCAAATTGGTTAATGAAATAGCTGCAGAAGATTTAATAGAATTATTTGCACCAAGTATGGATGATTATCTTTACATTATGAATTTGCAGAAAAACACTTTCAGAATTTCACAGATAGCAGTGGATAGTTTTATGATGTCAGGTAATTCTTTTGATGATGCAGTCAACAGTTTTCAGCTTTTTGTATATAAAGAAGACCGCTCTATGATCGCGGAAGATTTACAGCATATAATAGAAGGAAAAGAAAAGGATTATAATCTGTATTACAGATGGCTTGATAAAAACGGAATGCCAGTATGGATTAATTGTCGTGGAAAAGTCGTTGATGATAAAGATGGAAAACCTCATTATCTTATAGGATGTGTGAATGAAATAGGAAATACCCCGAAAGCAGATAATATCAGTGGACTTTTAGGCGAAAGGGAATTGCGCTCATATATTTCTTCCTATGAAAAGATTGGTCGGTTATTAAATACTTACTGTTGCAGGTATTTAATATGGAAATTGCGAAAGCCGTATAAGTTAAAAGAAAAAGAGATTTCCGACAAAATTATTGATGGTAAACATAGACAAGATGGGTAATAAAAAAAATAATAGATATCAAAAATCAAAGGCGGTTCGAAGCTGCATCTTTGGAACAATGGATAAGGTTATTATTGGAATATGTGTCTTCTGTATCCTGCTTTCAGGGGCGGGTATCTGGTATGGAACGCTTGATTATTTCAAAGCGGAAGAGACCTATGGTGATCTTCAGCAATATATTACTCTAGTGGATGAAACATTGCCGGATGCTGTTAAAGATCAGACGTATTACATTGACTGGAAAAGCCTGCGGGCGATAAATCCGGATGTTGTTGCGTGGGTGAAGATTCCGGGTACAGTGGTGGATTATCCGATCGTACAGACCAAGGATAATCAGTATTATTTAAAAAGGGCTTTTGATGGAAAAAAGAATTCCTGCGGAACAATTTTTATGAATGCGTATAACCGCATGGATTTTTCCGACTATAACACAGTTCTTTACGGACATAACATGAAGAATGGCAGTATGTTTGCAGTGATCAATAAATATAAGGAAGCAGCATTTTATGAAGATCATAAGGAAGTTTGGCTGTTCACACCGTACTGGGAGAGAAAATACCAGATCATATCTGTGCATAAAGCTACGGATGCATCTGAAACATATACAGTGGAGTTTGGAGACAGATATGCTGAGCACGTGACAAAAGAAGCGTCTATGTCTATATATGATACCGGTAATGGTTACAATGTAGATCTTCCAATGATTACACTGTCTACCTGTACAGGAAATGGGTTATTGGAGCGGATGGTTCTTATATGCCAGCCGGTATATGAAACGAAACTTAATCCGTTTATGCAGGATTAAGGTACTGTTTCATAAAATGAGTATAGGATAAAGAAATATAATGGGAAGATCATCGGGAATGCGATTGCAATAAAAGTATAAATTAGGGAGTTTGTGTATGAAGAAAAAAAGAAAAATCAAAAACAGAATGATTGCAACAATATTATGCGTGGATATCTTGTTTTCGCAGGTGCATATTGTGTATGCTGCAGATTTACAGATATCGGATAGCAACACTGATCAGGTTACAGTTTCTTATGAGGAGGATGATATGGAGCATGAAGGAAATGCAGACATAGAATTTACTGCCGCTCCTTCGGAGAAAACAAATGAAGAACTGGATAATACCGATGTAAAGGTACCCGATATAAATAAAGATACAGAATCAAAAAAAGATGAGGTAAAAACATCTGAAGAAGGCATAAAAGCAGAGACGACAGAGAATA
>NZ_JBHSGT010000030.1:0-3792 GCF_042654605.1 Enterococcus eurekensis | reverse complement strand
CGACCTCCAAAAGTTAGATTTTTAGGTCTAACTTTTGGGGGTCGGCTCACACACTGGAGGTTTTGATTTATTCTTTTCTTTCTCTATTTTCTTTGGATAATACTGCTATACTGTTTATAAATCCATTAATCGGAAGGTCCTATGAAAAAAAGAGCTGGAGTCATTATTTACAATCAAATGAAAAAAACGATTCTTCTTATCAAAAGAATTAAGTACAATCAAACATACTGGGTCATTTCTGGAGGAACTGTTGAAGCAGATGAATCCTTTATTGATGCTGCTTTACGAGAAGCAGCGGAAGAACTAAATTTAAACAATCTCAAGTCATCCGATCTAACTCCATTTTTTAACATGAATATTGATACTGTTGAACATCAATATTACTTATATATAACAAATCAACAACTAGAAGTTCAAATCGTTGGAGAAGAGCTCAATCGTATGACTCCGAGTAATCGATACTTTTTAGAATGGATTTTCCTTTCAGAAATTGAGTCACTCAATCTCAAACCAGAGGAGTGTATTCCCTTCGTCACCCAACTCGTACATGTTTAAAAATAGACTTGCCAGTAGTGAGGCTACAGGCAAGTCTATTTTTAATTGAGATTGATTTGTGTAATTGTTGGCGCTCCACGAAAGGCATCGAAAACGACTCGAATTTTTTTCGTTTGAATCGGTGCAAATTCTAAAATCTTTTGATAACCAATCATCGTCCCTTTCGTCGCAATTTTATACTCACCAGCTTCTTCATAGTAAACCGTAAAAGCTTCCACACGTTGACTTGCTTGAATCGCTTCTTTCAGAACAATTCGATGCAGCAACTGTTCGGTCTCCCAAACAACTTCAATCCATGGTGCTTGATCGTCACTTTGACTTTGCCAAAATGGCATCTCGTCGGATAATAAATCATTCAACTGAATCTCTGACACAGCCGAAGAAACGTTTAATTTTGCTTGCTTAATCACTGATTGATCTTTAACTTGTTGAATTTTTCAGCTAATTTTTTTAAGACTTCAAGGTCATTTTCATGAATCACTCCAGCTGTATTCGGTGGGATATTCAGTAAAAAGGTGCTGTTGCCACCAACGGTCTTCAAGTACATTTGATAGAGTTCGTCCACATTGCGTACTTGATTGTCTTCTTCTGGATGATAGAACCAACCTGGACGAATCGATGTATTGACCTCAGCTGGGAACCAAACAAGTTCACCTTGATAGTTTTCTAATGCCTGACGACTACCTAAATCTTCATCGCCTGAAGTTAATTTACGTGAAAATTGGCCATCATCAATTTGCTGTGAATGCTCCGCAATTTTTTCTAAATCTTGTAATTCAATCGGAACGACACTCCACTCTTCTGGACGAGTCTGGCCCGCTTCATTGCCACACCAACGGACATCTGGCCCACAAACACTCATCGCAGCGTTTGGTTGTAGGCGACGCATCACCTCGTAGTACCGTTCCCAGTCGTACGTTCGCTTTTTACCATTTGGGCCTTCCCCATTTGCGCCGTCTAACCAAATACTAAAAATATCACCGTAGTTCGTTAATAGCTCGGTTAATTGTGCCACATAAAAATCATTATAATCCTGGCCACTCCCATAACACGGTTCGTGACGATCCCAAGGCGATAAATAAACCCCAAATTTCAAACCATATTTATGACAAGCATCGGAAACTTCTTTAACTAAATCGCCTGCGCCCTTTTTCCAAGGTGTATTGGCAACCGAATAATCTGTCGTTGCTGTCGGCCATAAACAAAAACCATCATGATGCTTACAAGTCAAAATTACCCCTTGCATTTGCGCTTCTTTCAACTGTTTTACCCAAAGCTCGCCATCTAATTCCATTGGGTTAAATAACTCGAGCGATTCATCGCCAAAGCCCCACTCTAGGTTTGTCATCGTATTAATACCAAAATGGATAAAGCCATAGTATTCCGTTTGTTGCCAAGCAATTTGCCTTGGACTTGGTACCACTTCAATTAATTGATTCACCCTCACGCTACTTTTCCTCCTGTAATGCTGCTAAAGTGCATTGATTTAATAACTCATTGATTTTTTCAATCGCTTGTTGAATTTCTTTGTGGCTTGTTGATTCAAGTGCTATTCGAGCGCCATAAGAATTTTCCGTCCCTTGTGGGAAAATCAATGTTGCCAACGTTTCTTCCAATTCAACCAAACTACTTGGCGATTGTTTTTTTAACTGCTTGTATTTACGAATTTGTGTCATCGCCTCAATTAGCTGTTGATAACGAATCGATAAATATGCTCCTGAACCGCCTTTTTCATGTGGATAAATTAAAAATGGATCGCCACTTTCCCAATACCAATGACTCGCATTTTCTAAAGGATTTTCAACCCACGCATCCAGTGCCCAGCGTAAAAAGCCATCACTTCCATAACTAACTGCATTCCATAAAACCCATTGCGTCTCATAAGGGCTACTATATAAAAACATGCTTGGATAATCGCCCACACAATTATAAATCGAAGTAAACAAACCTTTTTGACGACGTGATTCACACAAGGTATTAAAGGCCGTTCTTGAACCTAAGTGACTTTGTCCAATCGAAACGTCTGCAATTTGATCGAGTAACATTTCATCAAAGTTTTGATAATCCATCGCACAAGATAATTTTAAGCGCTCGCCTAATTGATTTGGATATTGTTCTAGTAAAGCAATGACATGGGCCAATGTTTCAGCCGGTCGTTCATCAATTGCAATATAGGTTTTATCAAACCAACCTTTGGCTTCAATATGAGCCACAAATGCACTTAAAAACTCGCCCCAAATCATTTGCCATTCATTCGAACCAGCTAAATATTGCGCTTGTTGTAACTCATTTTCTTCATTCCAAAAATAAATTTTATCTTCCCAAGGCAACATCGAAAAACATTTGATTTTTTCAGAAATACCCACTTCTAAGTTTAGTTCGACATACTGGTCAAACCAGGTAAAATCATAAGTAAATCCGGATGCTGTTTTTTGCCACTTAATTAAACTTGGATAATCATCGTATGTTTGATGGTTCCATGGATCGTGAATAATAGCAGTCACAATCACATCGCCACCTGCCTGACGGTAACGTACGAGACTTTCTTTTATTCTGGCTAAATGTTCACTGCCAAAATAATTTTCTTCTGAAATGCCATAATAACGTGCAACAGCAAAAGGATACTGCCATAATTCTAACCCAAAGGACTCACTTTCTAAGAATTTCTGCGGTAAAATTTCAAGACTCAAAGGTAACTCTCCTTGCAACACACCATCGATTAATAACTGAATGCGCCCACTTTTAAGACCAGGATCGTAACTTTCAACTTCTAAACAAAACAGTTGTTGCGTTGTTGTTAGACTCGTTTGATTATAAGGTACTAAAATATCATAATAGCTGGTTATTGGGTGGTCAGGAATAACGCCCCATTGACTGCCACGCCCAATGTGCGCGCTCGTTGATTTCACTTGATACAATTGATAACTACAATCACTGAATCCTTCAATTTTCAAAGAAATATTCGTTTGTTCATCAAAAGTTGCTGCAAAATAGTGAAATGATTTTTCGGATTGCCAAAGTACTTGCTTATCTTTTTGTTCAAGCACAAGAAAATCTGCATCCACTCGCAGTTTTTCCTTTAGTGTTACCCAGTTAAAATACATCTTACGTTTCCTCGCTTAATTCGATTATTTTATTACCCCTTAAGCATACTAAAAGCCCTTACAATTATAGTGACCCCCAAAAGTTGGACTTTTTAGGAGAGATTTTATATCTCTCCTTTTTGTATTCACAAAA
>NZ_JBHSGT010000029.1:0-2129 GCF_042654605.1 Enterococcus eurekensis | reverse complement strand
ATAGGGATATTAGTGATACATATTTCAATAAAATGTGCCAAAGAATTAAAGCTATGAATTATTCAGGGTAAAAGTAGGTCAATTAAATATAAGTGGATGGGATATAAGTGAATCGGATTGGAAAAAGGTTATTACCTCTAGAACCGTAATTGAAAAGGTGATTGGTTTAGATGTGGAAGTAGAGATTTCGTCAGAAAGCGAAATAGATGAAATAAAAATACCGCAAAATAAGGTTGATATCGAATCAACAGTACTCAATCTATATGGATCGATTATTAATAAAAAATATAAATTATTTAGTGATAGGGAGTTAGAACATGATATCTCTAATCAATATGATTTGATAAATAAAACAATTTATATAACCGATTCGTTTATTACTGAAAATAAAGAAATCTATTTTTCTATTAGTGATAATCAAAAATGGTTGGGCTATATTCCTGAAAAAGATGTAAGGATATCATCAGGTAATCAGGGTGTTCACCAAGATTATGGAAAATATGTAAGCATCAAAGGTGACTTTGACATTTGGGATGGATTTTCTTGGGAAACAAGTATTCCTGGATCAAAATATACAAATCAAACGTTCCAAGCACGTGGTGTTTACCATCATTTCAATGGTTCACGTTACTTGTCTTTATATGATAATAAAGGTGATTGGTTAGGATATATTAATGAACTAGGAACAACACTAGGAAATGGTGATCAAGGTGCTCACCATGCCTATGGAAAATATGTAAGTATCAAAGGTGACTTTGACATTTGGGATGGATTTTCTTGGGAAACAAGTATTCCTGGATCAAAATATACAAATCAAACGTTCCAAGCAAAAGGAGTGTACAATCATTTCAATGGTTCGCGCTACTTATCCCTTTATGATAGTAAAGGCAAATGGATCGGCTATATCAACGAGCAAGGAACAAGCTTAGCCAAAGGTCAACAAGGTGTTTATCATAACTACGGTAGATACATTAGTGTTGTAGGTAATTATGATTTTTGGCAGAATTTCAGCTGGTCTAGTCGGGTACATTCAAGTAAATATCAAGGACAAACCTTTTTAGCAAAAGGGATTTACTACCACTTTAATGGATCACGTTATCTATCTGTGTATGATAACAAAGGCAATTGGTTAGGCTATCTTAATGCTGCAGGTGCCAAGGTTGTTTCCGGTCAACAAGGGGCCTATCAAAGCTATGGAAAAAATGTCACGATTAAAAATAATAACTATGCAATTTGGCGTAATTTTAGTTGGTCAAGGAAGGCAAGTGGCAATCATCTAGGCAAAACCTATTTAGCGAAAGGGGTGTACCACCACTTCAATGGCTCACGCTACCTGTCGCTCTATGATAGTAGTGATCGTTGGATTGGTTACATCAACTCACTTGGAACCAACGATTCTTATGGTGACTGGGTTCAAAGAGATGGCAAGTGGTATTACTATACTAAAACGGGGCAAGTAACAAAAGGTTGGGCAAAGATTGATAATCGTTGGCATTACTTTGATGCAAATGGCGTGAATATCGATACGAATCAGGCAAGGTTTATTAGTAGTAGCATCAATGATGCATTAACGATTACGAAAAAACATCAACTATTTCCATCCATCATGTTGGCTCAAGCCGTGTTGGAGTCCAATTATGGTACAAGCGAATTAGCTTTAAAAGCCAATAACTTTTTCGGAATGAAGTTTAAAGAAAATGAAGATGAAGGCAAATACGAGAAATACTACGTTGAAACAAAAGAGTACGATGCGACAACAGGTGAAACCATAACGATTCGGGCAGCCTTCAGAAAATATCCAACAAGGCTACAGTCGTTTGAAGACAATGCTTTAAAACTTCGCTTAGGTGTGAGTTGGGATAACAATTATTATTCCGGGACATGGCGAGAAAATGCCAAAACTTACAAAGACGCAAGTAAGGCTCTAACTGGAAGATACGCAACGGATCCGAATTATGGTCAAAAATTGAACACCCGTATTGAAACGTGGAAATTAAATCAGTTTGATTAAAATTTCTGTTTTTCCGAACGATAGTGTTTGATAAAAGAACAACCAGTTCTTATAGTGACCCCCAAAAGTTGGACTTTTTAGGAGAGATTTTATATCTCTCCTTTTTGTATTCACAAAA
>NZ_JBHSGT010000028.1:0-3787 GCF_042654605.1 Enterococcus eurekensis | reverse complement strand
ACTGTAAGGAGGTTTTTCTTTTGAATAATTGAAAAATAAAGATACGACAACTATATTGACAAACACCGTCATGGAGATACTTCAACAACTTTTGTGACATCGCTAGCTTGTTTTTATTTACAAATTCCTGTAGGACATGTGGAAGCAGGTTTGAGAACACATAATATTTATTCACCTTTTCCAGAGGAGTTTAACCGTCAAGCAGTAGGATTGGTTGCAAAATATCATTTTTCACCAACGGAGCAATCAAAAAAAAATTTATTGCAAGAAGGAAAAGATGAAAAAAATATTTTTGTAACAGGGAACACAGTGATTGATGCCTTAAGTACGACAGTTAAAGAAGATTATACACATGAGCATGTTGAATGGGCAAAAGGTAGTCGCTTAATTATGATTACGGCCCACAGAAGAGAAAACTTAGGTGAACCAATGCGTCATATGTTCCGTGCAATTAAGAGAATTGTTGACGAGACACCAGATATTAAAGTTGTTTATCCGATTCATATGAATCCAACGGTTCGAGAAGCAGCAAATGAAATTTTAGGAAATGATGATCGTATTCGCATTATTGAACCTTTAGATGTATTGGATTTCCATAATTTTATGGCTCAATCTTACTTGATTCTGACTGATAGTGGTGGCGTACAAGAAGAGGCACCGAGTTTAGGAAAGCCTGTTCTTGTGATGCGAGATACAACAGAACGTCCGGAAGGAATTGCAGCTGGAACACTAAAACTTGTGGGAACGGATGAAGAGGTTATCTACTCGTCTTTTAAAGAATTGCTTTTAGATGAAGAAATATACAAAAAAATGAGCAAGGCAAGTAATCCATATGGTGATGGCGATGCTTGTAAGAAAATTGCGGATATTTTAGAAGCTTAATACATCTAAAATATTCTTATGTTATATGATGGGAGCTATTTAAATTGAAAGTACGTAAAGCAGTCATTCCAGCAGCTGGTTTGGGAACGAGATTTTTACCAGCAACAAAGGCAATCGCCAAAGAGATGTTACCAATTATCGATAAACCAACGATTCAATTTATCGTCGAAGAAGCGATTGAATCTGGGATTGAAGATATTATTATCGTAACAGGAAAAGCGAAACGTCCAATCGAGGATCACTTTGATGCAAACGTGGAATTAGAGCAAAATCTTGCTTCAAAAGGCAAAGATGAGTTATTAGCTCTTGTGGAAGAAACGACAGGCATTAATATTCATTTTATTCGTCAAAAACGTCCATTAGGACTGGGTCACGCTGTATTACAAGCAAAAGCTTTCGTGGGTAACGAACCATTCGTCGTGATGTTAGGAGATGATATTATGGAGGATGAAGTACCTTTGACAAAGCAATTGATTAATACTTATGATACAACGAAAGCATCGGCATTAGCTGTGATGGAAGTACCACATGAGGATACGGATAAGTATGGTGTGATTGCACCAAATGAAGAAGTTTCTGAAGGATTGTACGATGTGAGTCATTTCGTCGAAAAGCCAAAACCAGCAGATGCACCAAGCAATTTAGCGATTATTGGTCGTTATCTATTGAAACCAGAAATTTTTGAAATTTTAGAAAATCAAGAAGCTGGAATCGGGGGGGAGATTCAACTAACTGATGCAATCGATACTTTAAATAAAACCCAGCGAGTCTTTGCGCATAAGTTCAAAGGTATTCGTTATGACGTAGGTAATAAGATGGGCATGTTAGAGGCAAATATTCAATATGGTTTGAAGCATCCGGAAGTTAAAGAAGAACTTATTAAATATTTGAAAAAAATAGTGGAAGAGATATAAATATTCTATTATTAAAATATTGATGAATTTTAATGATAGATATTTATTTTATATTTTAATGAGATTGGAGATTGATATGAATATACTAGTCACAGGAGGACTGGGATTTATTGGAAGTCACACTGTTGTGGAATTAATTGAGAATAGTCATACAGTAGTAATTGTCGACAACTTAATAAATTCAAAAATAGAAGTTTTAAGCCATCTAGAGACATTAGTAAAACAATCGATTCCGTTTTATCAGATTGATTTAACAGATGAAGAAGCGTTGACTCAAGTATTCGAAGAGAATAAATTTGATGGTATTATTCATTTTGCAGGACTTAAATCTGTAGGGGAATCGGTAGAAAAACCAATAGAATATTATTTAAATAACTTAGTGTCTACCATGGTTGTTATTAAATTAGCACAAGAATTTAGTGTAGGTAAGTTTGTTTTTAGTTCATCTGCTACAGTGTATGGCGATCAAGATTCTCCACTTCGAGAAACGTTAGATTTAAAAGAAACAACCAGCCCATATGGAGAAACAAAAACTATGGGAGAAAGAATTTTAAAAGATATTGCAAAAATAAATCCGAAGCTAGCGATATCTATTTTACGCTATTTTAATCCTGTAGGTGCGCATCCAAGTGGATTAATTGGAGAAAATCCTAATGGTATTCCGAACAATTTAATGCCTTATATTACTAAAGTAGCAAAAGGAGATTTGAAACAACTGGATATTTTTGGAGATGATTATGATACAATTGATGGAACAGGTGTACGAGACTATATTCACGTAGTTGATCTAGCAAAAGGTCATGTAGCGGCATTAGAGCTAGTAGAATCTGGAGTTCATACGTATAACTTGGGTTCTGGAAAAGGAACATCTGTGTTAGAAATTATCATTATTTTTCAAAAAGTAAATAGTGTGAAAATCCCGTATAAGATAGTCCGTAGACGGAGTGGTGATATTGCAACTTGTTTTGCAGATGTTACCAAAGTAAATGATGAATTAGGATGGAAAACCACATTGACAATCGAAGATATGTGTCGAGATATGTGGAATTTTGAAATGAAATTCGATAATAGCACTCGAGTTTTGTAAATTAATGTTATTCTCAGTTAGTTTATACTGACAACGATACTTAGAGGATTTTTAAAATTTCCATAGGGGTCCTAAAGGAAGAGAAAGTTTTTGGAACTAAAATATAAAAAGAAACCTTTTATCAGACTTCGGTTTGGATGAAAGGTTTATTATTTTAACGGAATAAGGGGTGTTAAAATTGAAAAAAGTCAAAATATATATTTGTTTGTGGGGTTTGGTTCTATTAGTATATTGTTTGTTGAGTGCAGAAGTAATAGCTTTTGCTTGGGATGATTCAGAGGGAACTGTTGTCCAGACAGATAGTATGGAATCAGAAAACAAAGAGCCGATGAATAGTAGCGATATTGAAAAGTTATCAAGTGCTGAAGAACATTCTTATAAATCAGAGGAAGTCATAAATAGTGAGTCTGCGGAATTTGATTTAGGTAGTAGCGCGGATACAGAGATGGAGGAATCTTTTGAATGGGGTCAAGATGTTGAGGAAAAAGAAACTTCAAAAGATTCTGACCGTAGCATCTTGACCGAATATAACATATATGGGACCGTAATAACTAGTAATTATCAATTATTTAGTGATAAAGAATTGGAATATGATATTTCTGATCAATATGATCTGATAAATAAAACCATACACATAAAGGAATCGATTATAATTAAAAATGAGGAGCGTTATTACTCGATTGAAGATAATCAAAATTGGTTAGGTTATATTCATGAAAAGGACATTCAGATAGCATCAGGTAATCAGGGGATTCATCAAGATTACGGTAAATATGTAAGCATCAAGGGAACTAATGATATCTGGGATGGTTTTGCATGGAAGAACAGTAAATCTGGGCTGGCTTATAAGAATCAAACGTTCCAAGCGCGAGGAGTCTACCATCATTTCAACGGCTCACGTTAT
>NZ_JBHSGT010000027.1:0-8408 GCF_042654605.1 Enterococcus eurekensis | reverse complement strand
AAGAAATACGCTTGCAAGTATGTTCTGTTCCTAAGAATCTCGTGACTTCAGTCATGAGAGGTTCAATAAGCCACCTCGGTATTGAAGATGATTTTCGGATAGCCGAAGAAATTCCAAGCATCGATGTCATTATTGGTTCGCATACACATCATTTATTTGTTGATGGGAAAAAAGTAAATGACACACTCATTGCTGCAGCGGGGAAATTTGGTCAATATGTTGGCGAAATCGTTTTAACATTAGATGGAAGTCGCGTCATTATAGATAAAAAAGCCTATACTTTTGCGACCGAAGAGATGATATCTTATCCAGAAGACCAAGCGGAGATTGAAAGTTACATACTTGAAGGCCAAAACCGTTTAAAAGCGTTAGAAGTGACAAGATTAGAAGAAGATTTGCCAATCTATGTGCCTAATGAACGCTCACTAACTTCCGATACGTTAAGAGCGATGAAAGTCAGAGGTCAGACGACAGCGGCGATTATTAATACCGGTCTCTTTTTAAATCCATTGGTTAAAGGACGTATTGATCAAAATGATTTGCATCAAATTTTACCACATCCGATGCATTTAATCCGTGTGACTTTAAAGGGAGTGGATTTTATTCGTTTTGTTCTTGAGGTCGAGAAAAACCGCGGTTTCTTACGAAGATTTCCGATTGTCGGGATGGGTTTTCGTGGGAAAATATTTGGTGAGATTGTGTATTCTGGTTTTACTTATGACAAAACGAATGCCCAAGTTTTATGGTTAGGCGAAGGGATTGATCCCAACCGGGAGTATACCTTTACAACGGTCGATCATTGGATGTTTATTCCTTTCTTCCCAACAATTGAAATTGCGGGAAAGATTGAGTTTTTATTCCCCGAATTTATTCGGACCGTATTGGGAACGCATTTAAAAAATCAAGACTAGTGTCAATTCAGTTAATGGTAGCTACCAAAGCCATCTGAAACAATGTATAATAAAAAAACAGGCGGTGAAAAAATGAGCGATGAAAATAAAAATTTAACAGATAAGCTAACAAGCGTCTTAGAAGAGATTATTGAAGAGCCAACCGAAAAAGCTCCCAAAAAAGGGGAATTGGCTGTGATGCTTAACGAAACAGAATTAATGATTGGCAATCGCCAATATAAAGTAGTAGTGGATTATCGAGAAGGCTTCCAAGTTGAAAAAATTGGTGAGCGCTTTAGTGAGGTACTCGCACGCTACGATTATATTGTTGGTGACTGGGGTTACGAACAGTTACGACTACGTGGATTTTTTGAAGTCGATAATAAAAAGGCAACACCAGAACAACGGATTGATACTTTAGAAGACTATCTATATGAATACTGTAATTTTGGTTGTGCGTATTTTGTGATTCAAAGAATTGGTGGCAAGCGTGAAAAAACAAGCCAACGTCGCCGTAAAACAAAACAAGTCACAGGCCAAGCGCATATCGAAGAGAAAAAAGAAGCGGTTCAAAAGTCTCGTACAAAGCCAAAACCAAAACCAAAAGTGAAACAAAAATCACAAGTACGGGCAACGAAAGAGAAGCCAGAAGCAAGTGGCAATAAAAAGGAATCAGGGAAAGGCTTTACGATTCGGAAAAGAGAAGACGTATGAGATATAACGGTTACTTAGTTGATTTAGATGGTACGATTTATCGTGGAAAAGAAATCATCCCTGCGGGGAAACGCTTTGTTGAAAGCTTACAAAAAAAGGACATCCCTTTTTTATTTGTTACGAATAATACAACGAAAACACCCGAACATGTTGCGCAACGTCTGAAAGAGGAGTTTGAAATTCGAGTAGAACCGCAAGAAGTTTACACAGCAACGTTAGCCACAATCGATTACATGCGTGATATGAACCGAGGCACTTCTTTTTATGCCGTTGGAGAAGCTGGTTTAATTCAGTTAATCTTACAAGCAGGTTTTACTTGGAATGAAAAAGATCCGGATTATGTGGTTGTTGGGCTCGATTCTGAAGTGACATATGAAAAATTAACGACTGCAACACTAGCTATTCGCCAAGGCGCTTTGTTTATTGGTACGAATCCAGATAAGAATATTCCTACTGAACGGGGCTTGATTCCGGGCGCAGGTTCACTAATTGCTTTATTAGAATCGGCAACACAGCAACGAGCCGTTTATATTGGCAAGCCAGAAGCGATTATTATGGAAAAAGCTTTGGAGCAAATTTCTTTAACAAAAGAAGAAGTTTTGATGGTTGGTGACAACTACGAGACAGATATTCAATCAGGGATTCGCAATGGGCTTGATTCCTTACTCGTTTTATCAGGTTTTACATCAAAAGAGGCTGTGCCGCATTTACCGGTAAAACCGACTTATATTGTCGATAGCCTTGACGAATGGGTGTTTTAATATGAGTGTGAAAAAGACAAGAGTTATTGAATTTTTTGGTTTTTTCAGTTTGTTTCTAACGAGTATCAGTTTAGCAATTACCGCAACAATTAATTTTGTGCCTTTGTTTCGTTGGAGCATTACTCGTTTTGATTTAGAAACAATCTCTGGTTTAACCAAAGAAATGTTATTAGAAAACTATCGTTTGTTATTAGATTTTTTAAATAAACCGTGGGTGACGGAATTAAAACTACCTAATTTCCCAATGTCTGAAGCAGGACTGGGGCATTTTTACGATGTGAAAGATTTATTTCTTTTGAATTACGGAGTCCTAATCGTGACCTTGATTCCAAGTGTTTACTTTATTTATTACTTATGGAATCGACAAAAAATGTGGCGTCTTGTTCGTCCTTTTCAATGGGGAATGTTTGTACCAGTCGGACTAGCTTTCGTTATGGCTGTCGGTTTTAATACATTTTTTGTGTTATTTCATCAATTGTTTTTTAGTAATGATGATTGGATTTTTAATCCAGTTACCGATCCGATTATTAACGTCTTACCTGAACAATTTTTCATGTATTGTTTTATTTTGTTTTTTATCCTAATTGAATTGATTTTCTTCTTGTTTGTTTTTATGGGGCGAAGATCTTTAAAAACCAAAAAACGAGCGACCAAGTAATTGGCAGCTCGTTTTTTTTATTATTTTTTCTCTTCGTCAAGGACATTTTGATTGCTATGAGCTAACCGACTAGCGGCTGCAGCAGCGATTGCGCCGATAATGTCATCTAGGAAAGTGTGGACGCGGCCACTACTTTTATCGTTTAATTTTTTTAGAATGCCTGGTTTAACTTTATCAATGTAGCCATAGTTCGTAAACCCAATCGAACCGTAGACATTCACAATCGATAAAGCGAGGATTTCGTCAATCCCGTATAGACCTTCATCTTTTGCTACGATACTTTGAAGGGGCTGAAGTAATGAATCTTCTTCCGCTAAAATATCCAATTGAATACCCGTCAAGATGGTATTATGAACTTCACGTTTCGTTAAGACCGCATTGACACTTTCGATACAGGTTTCAAGTGTAAGATGGGGAATGTATTCCGTTTGTAAAAACATAACGAGCTCTGCGATATCGACAATTGAGACCCCACGATCACCTAAAAGTTGACGTGCTTTTTCTTCTAATGTTTTCGTTTCAAAAACCATAAAAAAACCTCCAATCAAATTCTTTTTTTCATTATTAAATTCATGTTATACTATTTTTATGAATCAAGCAAAGGAAAGTGATAAAGATGTTTCCCCTTATCGAGTTTTGTCAAACAAACTTGTCTTCAGGGACCGAAGTCATCATGGATCGCATCGAGCAAATGGATGACGTGGATGTGATGGTTTCTAGTTGTTTAAGTGAATGTACTTTATGTGAACAACGACCGTTTTGTTTATTTGAAGGTGAACGGTTATCAGCTAATACACCAGAAGAGTTGTTCGTTTTAATTAAAGCCAGTTTAAAAGAATGGCATGAAGAATATATGTAGTAAAAAGGAGATACGACACTTGTCGCACCTCCTTTTTTTATTTTTCTTCAAAAACACTCGTGCTGTGAGCTGGTTGTGTTCTATTTTTAGGGTTAATGTAATGCAAGGCGTTGTTAATAGCCGTTGGAGCTTCGCCAAAACCAGTGGCGATTAATTTAACTTTACCGTCATACTGAACGATATCACCACAAGCATAAACACCTTCCATCGAAGTTCGCATATCTGTTTGAACAAAAATTCCTTGGCGCGTACTTTGTAAGCCCCATTCTTTCAAATTTAAATTTGAGGTAAAACCGTAGTTAACGATGAGGTAGTCAACAGAAAGCTTAACCGATTCATCACCTTTGACTTGTTCTAAGTGGATAGTGTCTAACTTCGTTTCGCCAGAGATCTCTTTTAATAAGTAAGGTGTTAAGACGTTAACGGAAGACTTTTTTAGTAATTCAACGCTGTGCTCATGTGCTCTGAATTCTGGGCGACGATGAATCAGTGATACTTCTTTTGCAATTGGTTCAAGCATTAATGCCCAGTCAATCGCTGAATCGCCACCACCGGCAATTGCGACTTTTTTACCGGCATATTTCATTAAATCAGTAACGTAATAGTCAATTCCTAAACCTTCGTACTGTTCCGCATTATCTAAGGCTAATTTACGAGGTTGGAATGAACCGTTACCTAAAGCTAAAACAACGGCTTTTGAATAATGCGTCCGTTTATTAGTCGTGATTTCAAGAATTCCATCTTCTAAGCGTTCAATTTTCGTTACTTCTTCTTCTAAACAGTAACGTTGATTAAACGTTGTAATTTGTTTTTCAAGATTTTGTACGAGTTCTCCAGCTTTAATTTTTGGGTAGCCTGGGATGTCGTAAATATATTTTTCAGGATACAAAGTGGCTAATTGGCCTCCTAATTGAGGCAAAGTATCAATAATCTTTGTTTTTGCTTGGCGCATTCCCGCGTAAAAGGCTGCAAACATCCCTGCTGGTCCAGCCCCAATAATCGTAATATCATAAATGTCCATTGTGTTCCTCCTATTAAATAATGACTTTAGTATAGCAAAGAAATTAAAGTGTAGCATTTTTAATGAATTTTCGCTATGATATGTTTATAAAAATGAAGGAGGAGATTTTTTTGTCTCAATTTCCACAATTAGATTTAGCAAACGAAAAAGGTCCAAAAGCGATTATTAAAACAAATCGCGGGGACGTTACGATTCAACTATTCCCAGAACATGCACCTAAAACAGTAGAAAACTTTATTGGTTTAGCAAAAAAAGGCTATTACGAAGGTGTTATTTTCCATCGTGTAATTCCTGATTTCATGATCCAAGGTGGCGATCCCACTGGTACAGGTATGGGTGGCGAAAGTTTCTTTGGCGGCCAATTTGAAGATGAGTTTTCAAGAGAATTATTTAATTTCCGTGGCGCGTTGTCAATGGCTAACGCTGGACCAAACACAAATGGAAGCCAATTCTTTATCGTAACGAACGAAAATGTTCAAGCAAACATGATTAACCAAATGACAGGCGCAGGTTATCCTGAAGAAGTGGTTGAATTATACAAAAAAGGTGGAACACCTTGGTTAGATTTCCGTCATAGTGTCTTTGGTCACGTGGTTGAAGGAATGAGTGTGGTTGATGAAATTGGTAATGTTCAACGTGGACCACAAGATCGTCCAGTTCATGATGTTGTAATTGAATCAGTTGAAATCGTTGAAGCTTAATTATTAAAAGAAAAATCTCAAAAAAGTCGATTAGACTTTTTTGAGATTTTTTGTTTTAGTTAAAAACTTTGGCGATTTGCTGAAGGCCTTGGACTAATTGTTTTTTAGGGCAAGCGATATTAAAGCGGCAATGTTGTGTGCCATTTGGACCAAACATAATTCCAGCATTTAAAACAACACCTGCTTCTTGAATTAATTTTTCGGCGAGTGCGTCATCATTTAGTTGATAGGCTGAAAAGTCAAGCCAAATTAAATAAGTACCTTGGGGTTTCATGACGCGTACTTTAGGTAAATGTTTGGCGAAAAAGTCACAAGTAAAATCAATATTATTTTTTAAGTAAGGCAGGAGTTCGTCGAGCCAAGCTTTACCTTCTGTATATGCTGCCTGAGTAGCAATTAAACCGAAAGTGTTAATCTCTGCTTGGTAGTTGACTGCTTGAATCGCTTGAACTTTGTCTCTTAACTGTTGATTTTTAATAAAGAGCATCGAATTTTTAATCCCTGCTAGATTAAATGTCTTCGTAGCAGAAGTTAAAACGATTGAGAAATCTTCGAAATTTTTGTCGATTGTTTGGAAAGAAGTAAAGCGTGCTGGTTCGAAGACAATGTCCTGATGAATTTCGTCACTCAAAACAATTACTTGATATTTTTGACACAGCTCTCCTAATTGGCGTAATTCTTCTTTTGACCAAACACGTCCCCCGGGATTATGGGGATTACATAAAATCATCAATTTAACGTGATGTTGAATAATTTTGTCTTCCATATCTTTAAAATTCATTTTAAAAAGTTGTCCTTCTTCTAATAAATCAGATACAATTCGTTTTCGTTTGGTATTTTGGATGACATCAGTAAAAGGGTGATAAACAGGATCATGGATTAAAATAGCGTTATTTTCATTCGTCAAGGCATTAATGACAGTCACTAAGCTAGGGACGACGCCCGGACTAAAAAGAATCTCCTCTTTATTGAGCGAGTAATGATGTTGTTGTTTTTGCCAATGAATAATTGCATCGTAAAGTGAATCAGGAACGGTAACATAACCATAGATTCCTTTTTCAACATAAGTGCTTAGAGCTTTTGAAATCGCAGGTGAGGTTTTAAAATCCATATCTGCTACCCAAAAAGGCAATAAACCTTCTTTTCCGTAGGTTATTGAAAGAGTATCCCATTTTACACTATTGGTATTCAAACGATTGTGAATCTCATCAAATTGTGACATTTTTCTCCTCCTTAAAAAATATATCCTTCATTTTCACTTCACTTACTAGTATAATCTAAAATGAAAATAATGGAATGAGAAAAGGAGGGGGAAATCATGGATTGCAAAATTGGCGATACATTAAATGGTTTCATTACCGGAATTCAACCATATGGCGCATTTGTTTCACTGGATGATGCTACTCAAGGATTAATCCACGTTTCAGAAGTGCAATCCGGCTATACAAAAAATATCCAAGAAGTATTAACTGTTGGCGAGAAGGTTCGTGTTCAAATTATTGATATTGATGAATACAGTCAAAAGATTAGCTTATCACGTCGAACACTCGAAGAACAGTTCGTTAATACTGGTGCACGTAAAAAAAGATATTTTACAAATAAACATAAAAAGATTGGCTTTTCAACGATTAGAGAAGCTTTGCCTCATTGGACAGAAGAAGCATTAGTGCTTTTAGCTGAGGAAAAACGAAAATTTAAGTAGCACGATTAAAAAATTATGATATGATGAATGAGTTAGATTAATCCACGAGGTGATAGTGTTGAATAAGAAGAGAGTAGCTGGAACCGTCATTTTGAATCTACACGACGGCACGAAAAAGTTTTTGCTTCATAAAGACGGCGATAACGCCAAACTTCTAACCGTAGAATTATCAGAGGAACAAACTGGTTTAGCATCTGCCTTGCAGTTATTGAAAGAAGAGGCGCAGTTAGATGTTACAACGATTGAACTAGTTGAACTGACAAGTGGTTATGAAAATGACGTGAAAGTTCCTTTATTTGTCTTTGAAATGACTGAGACAGAAGGATCTGATGAATTACCAAAAGATTTCTACTGGGGAAACACAACAAGTTTCCAACACATTATTCAACAATTTAAGATTGAAGGATTACCCTATTTTTAAAAAAACGAACGATTTGATCCATTTATTAGAAAAGAAGAACTTTTTGCTCAAGCTTTATTCTGAGTGAAAAGTTTTTTATTTTTCTTTTGGAATACATTTGTAATTATCAAAAGAATATGCTAATATAGACAAAGCATCAAAAACAGAGGAAACAAATTTGCTTTATCAACACTTTTGAAATCTATGTTATTTTAAAAATAAAAATTATTTCAAATGGGTGTTGACAGAATGTTCTTGAATCTGTTATTATATGCAAGTTACTGTTGATACATAAGTAGTTTCATTGAGAAAGGAACTTTTATTATTTTTTTAAATAAGGTGTTGACAAAACTTAGACATCTTGTTATTATATAAAAGTTGCTGATGCAGCAATGACGTAGACCTTTGAAAACTGAACAAAGCAAGCAAAACAAACAACAAACGTGTAGAATGTTTCTTTATAGAAACAAACATACAACAAGCAAGCAATATGCTAGCAACGTTAATTTATGAGCTTAACAACCGAAAGGTTGTTTCAACTTTTTTTAATGAGAGTTTGATCCTGGCTCAGGACGAACGCTGGCGGCGTGCCTAATACATGCAAGTCGAACGCTTCTTTCTTATCGAACTTTTAGTTCACCAAGAAAGAGGAGTGGCGGACGGGTGAGTAACACGTGGGTAACCTGCCCTTTAGCGGGGGAT
>NZ_JBHSGT010000026.1:8301-8945 GCF_042654605.1 Enterococcus eurekensis | reverse complement strand
ATAGCAATGCTATCCACTTCTTTTAGCCATACAGTTTCTTCTTCTTTTTTCATTTTAGGAAGCATTGCGGAACAAGCATTATATGTTAAGCCTTTTCCAGTTTGAGTATATGTTTCATTCCATAGTCCAAGAAAATGATTATAGATGAAACGAGAGCAACCAATTGTTTTAGCAATAAGTATCTCTTGTTCTGCATTAGGATAGATTCTAAATTTGTAGGCTTTGTGGCGTAGTATTGTATTCACCTCATTTCTTTTTTTGATGTTGAATATATATTTTAATTTGTTCTTCTGTATTTTCACTAACTGTCGCTACGAAGTAGCTAGGATTCCATAAGTGCCCACCCCACAATTGTGTTTTTAAGGTGGGATGCTTTTTAAATAATGCACGAGCAGATACACCTTTTAAAGCTTTGACAATATTTGGAATGTAATGCTGTGGTTTACATTCAATTAGTAAATGAATATGGTCTCTATCTGACTCCATTTCTGTGATTAAAAAATCATTATCCTGTGAAATTTGCAGCAAGATAATTTTCAAATCAGTATCTACTTCTCCATACAGTATAGATCGTCGATATTTAACGCACCATACTAGGTGATACTGTATAGCATAGACATAACCACGTCCGTAATATACTTCTG
>NZ_JBHSGT010000026.1:0-8253 GCF_042654605.1 Enterococcus eurekensis | reverse complement strand
ATATGCTATTAAATCAAAGCTTAAACCTTTAGAAAAAAATAATATATGTCGGTTGATTGACACAGTAAAATACTGTGCCTCAACCGAAGCCGATTCATCTACACGACTAAAATCGCGAGTGTTCTCGGCTAGTTAATAAAAATTCATAAAACAGTTGCAGTTTCTAACATTTAAGTTTAAGATAGACTCAAAGTTTAGGTTAGCCTAAAAATAAAAAAAGGGGGAACGAAGATGTTAGAAGTTCAAAAAATGTCGGTGAGTTACACCGGTAAACAATTAGCAATTGAAGATGTTTCTTTTAAAATAGAGCAACCAGGTATTATTGGCGTTATCGGTCCCAATGGTGCCGGGAAATCGACACTATTAAAAGCAATGTTAAATTTAATTAGTCATCAAGGGGAGATGACATTCAATCAGAAAAAGTTGAAACATTTCCAAAAAGAAATTGCTTATGTGGAACAAAAAAGTGCAGTCGATTATACCTTTCCCATTACAGTTGCGGAATGTGTTTCACTAGGACTATATCCAAATAAAAGATTTTATCAACGATTAACGAAAAAAGATTGGCAAAAGGTTACTCAAGCCTTAGAAGCAGTTGATATGCTGACCTTTAAGAACAATCAAATTGGAGAATTATCAGGTGGACAATTCCAACGTGTCCTGATTGCTAGAACGTTGGTTCAAGAAGCACAGCTGATTTTCTTAGATGAACCTTTTGTCGGGATTGATGTCGTGAGTGAAGAAATCATTATGGAATTATTACACCAAATGAAACAACAAGGAAAATATATTTTTATCGTGCACCACGACTTAAGTAAAGTCGTTGATTATTTTGATCAACTCGTTTTAATGAATCGACAGTTGATAGCGTTTGGCAATACGGAAGAAGTTTTTCAACCAGAAATACTTGCCAAAGCTTTTGGACAACAACTCATTGTATTGGGAGGTGTCTAAATGATTCAAGCATTTATTGAAGGTCTTGTTGAATATCAATTTTTACAAAATGCCTTAGTAGCTTCGGTTGCTATTGGGATCGCCGCAGGTGTGATTGGGTGTTTCATTATCTTACGTGGGATGTCTTTAATGGGGGATGCGATTTCGCATGCCGTATTACCAGGTGTAGCTTTGTCATATATTCTAGGCGTTAATTTTTTTGTTGGGGCAATTGTTTTTGGAATATTGGCCTCCATTTTGATTACGTATATTTCGAACCATAGTATCGTTAAAAGCGATACCGCCATTGGGATTACTTTTAGTTCATTCTTAGCTCTTGGAGTCATATTAATTGGTGTCGCCAATAGTTCGACGGATTTATTTCATATATTATTTGGGAATGTCTTAGCGGTGCAAAATACGGATAAATGGTTAACATTAGGCATTACAGTACTCGTTGTCGCACTGGTGATTTTATTTTTCCGTCCGTTACTGATTACATCTTTTGACCCAATGATGGCCAAAGCCTTCGGAATGAACGTTCAAGCGTATCACTATTTATTAATGTTGTTATTAACGCTCGTATCAGTGACTGCTATGCAAAGCGTCGGAACGGTACTCGTCGTTGCAATGCTTGTCACACCAGCCGCGACGGCTTTTCTTTATACGAAACGTTTAAGTCATATGCTAATTGTTTCTTCATTGATCGGTGCAGTTTCTTCAGTAGTGGGACTTTTTATTGGCTATAGCTTTAATATAGCGGCCGGTTCAAGTATCGTCTTAACTGCAGCAGTTATTTTTGTTATTGGTTTTTTCCTATCGCCACAACAAAGACAAAAGCATGGAAAGAAAAATAGTCTCAAAGCCTTAGCAACAGTGCTATTGATTGGTGTAGGAATTCAACTGTATCATCAATCAACTCAGACGACACTCAATCAAAATCAGCTCCAAGTCGTTGCAACCAACGCGATTTTAGCCGACATGATCAAACAGGTTGGACAGGAGAAAGTGGCGATTCATAGCATTGTGCCAATTGGTAAAGATCCACATGACCACGAAGTCTTGCCAGAAGACATTCGCCAAGCAACCAATGCCGATATTGTCTTTTATAATGGCTTGAATCTCGAAACAGGAGGAAATGCCTGGTTTGAAAAGCTGATGAACAATGCAGAGAAGAAAGCAAATGAAGATTATTTTGCTGTCAGTGAAAAAGTGGAGCCGTTATACCTTGAAGGAAGTCAAAATCAAGGAAAAGAAGACCCACACGCATGGTTAAGCGTGGCAAATGGTATGCTGTATGTTGAAACGGTTACCGAAAAACTCAGCCAAAAAGATCCGGAAAATCAAGGGTTTTATAAGAAAAACGCCGAAGAATATTTACAAAAATTAAAAGCTTTGCATGAAGAAAGCCTTCAACGAATTGCCAAAATACCAGACACGCAGAAACGAATTGTCACAAGTGAAGGGAGCTTTAAGTATTTTTCAAAAGCTTATCAGATTCCGTCGTCCTACATTTGGGAAATCAATACGGAAGAAGAAGGGACACCGGAACAATTAAAAATATTAATTGATCAACTACGAGAATCGGATGTGCCGGCATTGTTTTTGGAAAGCAGCATGAACCCAAAACCAATGCAAAGTGTCTCAAATGAAACAGGAATTCCAATTTATAGTCAAATTTTCACCGATTCACTTTCAGAACCAGGAACGAAAGGCGACAGTTATTACGCCATGATGCAATGGAATATTGATCAAATTGTTCAAGGATTGTCACAAAAATAAATCAAAAAAGATGAACCATCTTCTTAATAGAAGATTGGTTCATCTTTTTTCTAAATATTGAGTTTATCCATCAAAGCTTCTGTCATTGTTTTTGAGAAGTTAACCCCTGCTTTTTCTGCTCGGATATTTAGCCAATGAGGAATTTTAATCGTCTTCTTATCAGCTTTAGTATCTTGTAAATAATCGGTTAAATCAACTGAAATCAAAGTAGCAAACTGTGTTGTTCGATCGACTGAAAGCTGATTGATTTCGGAAATATCAGGGAGTGGCAAATGGTTTTCGATATTCCAAGCAAGTTGAATTCCTAAAGCATCCGAAGCCATCTCTAAGCCTTCATTCAAAGTATCAGCCTGAGTAACCGCTCCTTCAACATCTGGAAAGAAAATCCCGTAGCCCGTCAGATCTTTTTCGAATATAGCAGGATAAATTTTCAGCATTGAAATTCACTCCTTTTTCTTAAGATGAAGAAGAGAGCTACTCTTCTTCAAATTTTTTCAAAGCCTTCTTTAAAGTAGATTCGACAATTCTTGATAGTTCTTTCTTATGATTCGGTAAGATAAAAGGACGTTCGCCAGCTTTTTCAAACTTGCGATGAGATCCTTTACCTCCAGGAACTTCTTGAAAGCCAATCAAGCGAAGAATTGTCTCGGCTTCTTTTATTGTCATCGGCATGCGTACGATAACCTCCTGACACTGATAGTATAATACGCCCTATACGTACTGTCAATGAAAAATACTTCGACTACTGTTACGGACTTTTTCTCGATTTTCAAGAAAATTTTCAACCAGGTGTCTTGACAGTTCTTCAATAAAAAGTTACACTACAATCAAATAAAAGTGTCAAGACACTTCTAAGGGGAGTAAAATATGAAAAAAAATTCAGTGCGTCAACTAACTATTTCTGCGTTATTAATTGCCATGGCTGTCATTATTCCAATGGTTATGCCTAAAATCGTGATTGGTCCTGCATCCTTTACATTAGCGAGTCACGTACCATTATTTATTGCGATGTTCTTTTCAGTACCTGTGACGATTGCGGTTGCAATTGGAACAACATTCGGTTTTTTACTAAACGGTTTACCTTTCATTATTACATTACGCGCACTTTCGCATATTGTCTTTGCACTTATCGGAGCGTACTATTTACAAAAGAATCCCAATATTGTTTTGAATCCTAAAAAATTTCAACTATTTAGTTTTTTAATTGCGGTGATTCACTCAGCGGTTGAATTAGTTGTCGTCGTAGCCTTCTTATTCGGCGGACAACTACAAGTTGAAGGAAATATCTTCTACTTCTTATTTGTCCTAATGGGATTGGGTGGGGTCATCCATAGTATGGTTGATTACAACTTAGCTTATTTTGTGGCAAAAGCACTCGGACGTGGCTTTGATATTCCAATTTTATCAAAAGCGAAGGAACTAAAATTATCGTAACAATCCGAATAAAAAACTTTTTCAGAAAATAAATGTTCGTTGCTGAAAAAGTTTTTTTGTGTTATATTTTCCTCATAGGCCGTCAGACGCCTAAATAAAAAACAGAGTAGAAAACAAAGCGTCAAGTGTCAAAAAATGGAATGTTGTTTTTGGACGAAGGACTTTCAAGTCTGCGATTTTGTTTTCGCATTCGCTGCATAATCGAATGTTGCAACTCTTAGAGGAGATGCTTCAAAATGAACAAAAAACCGGGTGCTTATATGATAAGTATGATGGGGCTGTTGATTGCCATAATGGTCGTCTTGTCTCGAATCTTAGGTTTTGAATGGCAATTTATCAAAATCTCGTTTGATTTTGTGCCAAAAATTGTCATGGGAATGATGTTTGGCCCATTTTGGACCGGCATTGGCGCAGTCATCGCCGATTTAGTCGGAATGATGCTTTTTGCCAAAGCAGCCTTTTTCCCAGGCTTCACACTAAATGCCTTTTTAGGTGGTGTGATTTATGGTTACTTCTTCTATAAAAAAGAAGTGACTTGGAGAAATGCTTTTTTATGTACTGTCGCAAACACCGTTTTAATTGGACTGATTCTTACGCCGATTTGGTTAGCTATCATGTATAATCAACCTTTAACAAGTTGGGTTATCTGGGCACCAAGATTAACAAAAGCGATTTTGATGTTACCGATTCAAACTGGTTTAACTTATGTTGTTGGACGGATGATACCGGTCAGACAATTAATGAAACGTAGTCGTTATTCATTCTAATTTCTTGCAAGCAAACTCCTTTCGATGTACTCTAAAATGAGACATGGAAAGGAGTTTTTGAATGAAAAAAACCATCCCGTTACTAGGTGCGGTCTTAGCGCTAATTATTGTCGGTGCCGTCTTTGTTATTTGGCAACAAAACCAAAGCACGAGTGATTCGACAAATGAAACATCTAGCAGTCAATCGACTAGCCAGACTAGCAGCCAAAATAGTAGTGACTCTAGCATAACAAGCGAATCGACAGAATCAAGCGATCCAATACTTAAACAAATCGAAGCAATGACGATTGAGGAAAAAGTTGGGCAACTCTTTTTAGCCCGTTATCCTGGTGAAATAGCTGTATCTGATAGCCAAACCTATCATATCGGGGGCTACTTATTATTTGGGGCTTATTTTGAAAACGAAACAGCTGACAGTTTATTAAATAAAATTCAAGCATTACAAAGCGATAAAGAGATTCCAATGTTTATTGGAGCCGATGAAGAAGGAGGGACCGTGACCCGAATTAGTCGGAATCCAAACCTTGCTGCGAGTCCATTTCAATCACCACAAGCGATTTATCAAGCCAATGGATGGGAAGGGATTGCGGCTGATGCCGTTCAAAAAGCGGAGATTCTAACAAGCTACGGCATCCAATTAGGACTGTTCCCAGTTGCCGATGTAGCGACAGATCCGAATGCCTTTATTTATGAACGCACAATTGGACAAGACGCGAAAGGTACGAGTACCTTTGTTGAGACCGTTGTAAATAGTCTCAAAGAAACCCAAGTTGCCTCAACCTTGAAACATTTTCCCGGTTACGGTAATAATCTCGATTCGCATATTGAAATCGTACGAGATGAACGTCCCATCGAAGAACTTCGCCAAAATGATTTCTTACCTTTTCAAGCAGGAATTAAAGCGGGAGTCGATAGTATTTTAGTTTCGCACAATATAGTAACGAGTATCGATCCCGACGTTCCTGCTTCAATTTCTCCAAAAATCAATCACGTTTTACGTGATGAACTTGGCTTTAATGGGGTTGTGATGACCGATGATATGGACATGGTTGGCTTAGCCGACTTTATCTCTCAAGAAGAAGCTGGGCTAGCGGCCTTAAAAGCCGGTAACGACCTTGTCTTGTCATCTAGTTACGCGAGTCAAATTCCAACGGTCATTGAAGCAGTCAAGAGTGGGGAATATAGTGAAGACGCACTCGATGCATCCGTTATGCGTATCTTAAAGTTGAAAGAAAGATTAGGGATGATAGAGTGAGAGTCTGTTAGTTGATTGAAGAAATAAAAAAAGTTGAATACTTTAAGAGATAGAAGGGCTATTGAATGAGTCTTTCTATCTCTTTTTTATTTAAAAAAATTTATAAAAATATTTTAACGTCACAATTCACCTATGTTTTTTTGTGACAATTGTGACTATATATCATAAGTCATAACTGTAACGGATGATTCGATGTTATTTTGTAGTATTTATGAAAATAAGGGTTGAATGAAAGGAGAAGATACAGTGAATATGATATTAAAAAAAATCAAACAAGGGGTAGAAAAGCAAGGACTAACGCATGAAGAATTATCAAGTAAAATGAATATCTCTCGTAGCTATGTGTCTATGCTTTTAAGTGGCGAAAGAACATTAAATAAGGAGTTAATTGTTCTTTTTTCAATAGTTCTTTCTACTCCATTGGAAGAACTATTGGATTTAACGAATGACAGTGATTATCTGATACAAACAAGAGGCGAATTTAAATCAAGAGCAGCTAGAAGTAAAATAGCTAAAGTGAAGGTGCAAATGGATGACTATATTCGTTTGAAAGGAATCTATATGAATGAGTAAAATAAATCGTGATACCATACATAATTTTTCAAGACACGCAGCAATAATATTTTTAGAAGAATTAAGTGTAACAGATTTTATTGGACCAGTAATTGAAGAAATCGTTAAATTTAAAGGGATTCACTTAATCTACGATACGATTTATGATCCCGAAGCTTTAGGATTTAGTACTCAAAAAATGAATGAGAAATTTATTTTTATTAATTCTAATTTTAATGAGAGACTTCAAAAATTTACAATTGCTCATGAAATTTATCATTTAGATGATAATATTGATCCGCTAAAAAATACAAAAGAAGATGAACGTGCAGCAGATCACTTCGCTGCCAATCTACTGCTACCTGAAAAAATAGTATTTGAAAAACAAAGAATGCTAAAGAGTTTGGGGTATGACGAAATAGAAATTTTTTTCATACTAACGGATTTGTCACAAGTTCCATATGAGACGCTATATAAAAGATATAAAGAATTATCTCTAAGCGTTTCAAAAATAAATAAAGAATTGAAAAAAATCGTACTTAGTGTAGAGGACCCCTATCTTAAAGAAATAGAAAATAAATTACAGGTATTGAGAAAATCATGGGGAATAGGGGGGAGTCACTTAGATCTTGCTAGCTCTAAGAAACGTTTTGAAAGTCTAGAAATTTTATCAAAATCAATAGCTGAAAGTGAAAAGGAAGCCCCGAATGACTAGATTAGATCAAACATTCATTGACACTAATATCCTACTGTTTATGTGCGAATTCAAAAAATACCAAGTCGATCACTGGTTGGAACAATTGTACGATACAATCTATATTCATAAAGATATTATGGATGAAATACAATCGGAGTCGGTCAAAGAATTCATGCAAGCTAAAATTGAAGTGTCAAAAACTTGGCAGTTATTTGATCCTGATAATGAACAGCTCTTAACAGAGATAGAGTATGCAATCTATGATGCGATTTACGAACAATACCGTCAGTATTTCAGTGAATACCAAGAGAAACGAAAAAACAAAATGACTAGTGATTTGGGTGATATTGGGATATTGGCAGGTTGTCAGTTTTTAAAGGTTCCTTTAATCACAAGTCATGACAATGATTTCAAAGAAGTGATTAATCAGTATGACTTGAAAATAAATGAGGGATCAGAGACTGTACCTGAAGAGTTCATTTAAGTTGATAGTCTTTTTGAAATCGGTGATAAATTGATTGAAAAAGATATTTGTAAAATAAAAGAATACAAAACATTCATAAAAGCAACTTTAGGAGTATCCCAAACAAACCAAATTGATGCATATTTCAGAAACAAATGACAGTTGATCGATATATATATATTTAAGGCATCGAAGCGACATCATTCAAAGTACTACTCGAAGCTTCCACAAACAAGGTAATTTTTCGCAGGAAAATGGAAATCCTGGCTAAAGTAACAATCAAAGTGAGTGCGCGGGCATTTTTTTATTAACTAGCCGAGAACACTCGCGACTTTAGTCGTGTAGATGAATCGGCTTCGGTTGAGGCACA